>NZ_JBHYMF010000041.1:0-47059 GCF_042742855.1 Streptomyces sp. NPDC058877
GGGTCGGACGCCTCAGGCAGGCCAGTGCGCCGGGCGGTCAAAGCCCTCGGGAAGGCGGGTAGCGGCGTTCCCGCGTGCCGAGTTCAGCTGCGGCTGCGTCAGGAAGAGAGCGTCGGTGAGGTCCGCGCCCGACAGGTCGGCGTCCCGCAGGTCAGCACCGATCAGGTCGGTGAGGGAAAGGTCCGCCCCGGTCAGGTCCGCCGCGATCAGCAGCGCCCCGCGCAGGTCCGTGCCGCGCAGCTTCGCCCCGCGCAGCCGCTTCCCCATCAGGTCCGCCCCGCGCCGGCTCTTCGGGCGGCCACCGGCCGTGGCCCGGACCAGTTCGCTCGTCCTGAGGAGCAGCGGATTGACCTGCGTCCGAACGGCAGCCACGTCAAGCCGTTCCAGGTCCGCCGGGGTGCCCGCGGCCAGCCCTTCGACCCGGGCGAGCGCGGCCCGCAGCTCGGGGTGGACCGGGCGGGCCGTGCGCAACGCCAGGGCCCCCGTGAGGTAGCGCAGCAATTCGTGCAACTGGCGCACCACCGGAAACACCTCGTACATCCGGCGGGCCGTCTCCGGCGCCTCCCGCCAGGACACCCCGCCGAAGGTGACCTGGGAGACCCGCTGGCCGGCACCGAAGCAGTCGTACACCGTGCACCCCTGGTAGCCGCTCGGTCGCAGCCGCTCGTGGATCCCGCAGCGGAAGTCCTCCCGGAGGTTGCGGCAGGGTTCGCCCGAGGCCTTGCTCACGGGGAAGTCGGCGGACCTGGCGAAGGGGAGTGCCACGCAGCACAGGCCGAAGCAGTTCGCGCAGTCGCCGCGCAGTGCGGATTCCCGGGTGTCGGGCACGGTGAAACGGTTCCTTTGCGTCGGGGGAACACTCACCGTATCGCGCCCCGGTGACGTGCTCTCGGCGAAACCGTTTGCGGAGGCCCCGAGGGCCCGGTGAAGATCCGGAACATGCCGACGTTCACGACCCATGACGGAACCGAACTCTCCTACCGGCTGCGAGGAGAGGGGGAACCGCTGCTCTGCCACGCGGGCGGGCCGATGCGTGGTGCCGCGTACCTCGGAAACCTCGGAGGACTCGACGCCCACCGCACCCTCGTCCTGCTCGACGCCCGCGGCACCGGGGCGAGCGCCGTGCCCGTCGATCCCGGGACGTACCGCTGTGACCGCCAGGTCGGCGACGTCGAAGCCCTGCGCCTCCACCTCGGCCTGGAGCGGATCGACCTCCTCGGCCACTCGGCGGGCGGAAACCTCGCCCTCCTGTACGCCGCGGTCCACCCCGAGCGGATCCGCTCCCTCGTCCTCGTCACCTCCGCCGGGCGCGCCCTCGGCGTCGAGACCACCGACGAGGAGTGGGACGAGGCCGCCGAGGTCTTCGCCGACCGGTCCTGGTACCCGCGGGCCCGGGCCGAACTCGACGCGATCGGCCCGGACACCCCGCTGCCGCGGGTCCACGAGATCGCCGCCCCCTTCGCCTACGGCCGCTGGGACGCCCCCGCCCGCGAGCACGCGGCGGCTGCCGTGCGGGAGACGAACTGGGAAGCCGCCTCCCGCTACCACGGCGAGGGCGCCTACCACCCGGAGGAGGCCCGTCGCGCGCTCACCGCGCTCACCGCGCCGGTCCTGGTCATGGCGGGCGAGTACGACGCCGGACCGACGCCCGCCAAGGCCGCCGAAGCGGCGGCCTTCCTCCCGGACGCCCGGCTCGTCGTCCAGCGGGGCGCCGGACACCACCCCTGGGTGGACGACGCGAACGCCTTCGTCCGCGCGCTCGCGACCTTCCTCGACCCCGCCGTCCGCACGGTGTCCGTGGACGGGGTGCGGCTCGCGTACCGAGTCGCGGGACCCGAGGAGGCCCCGCCCGTCGTCCTCGTCCACGGTCGGGGCGAGGACGGCGGGTCCTGGGCGGGGATCACCGCGGACCTGGCCGCCGACCACCGGGTGTACGCGATCGACCTGCGGGGGCACGGACTCAGCGACCGGCCCGGCCGTTACGGCTTCGAGGACTTCCGTGACGAGCTCGGCGGCTTCCTCAAGGCCCTCGACCTCACCGGTGCCTCCGTCGTCGCCCATTCGATGGGCGCCGCCGCCGCGTACCTCCTCGCCGAGCGCGAGCCGGGTCTCATCGGCCGTCTCGTCCTGGAGGAGCCGCCCGCCTTCGTCCCGCTCGATCCGCCCCGGCCGGTGCTCCGGCGCCCCGAGGGCCCGCTCCCCTTCGATTGGGAGGTCGTCCCGACGACCGACGCCCAGTTGAACGCCCCCGATCCGGCCTGGCGTGCGGGGCTCTCCGCGATCACGGTGCCCACGCTCGTCCTCGCGGGCGGTCCGACCAGCCACATTCCGCAGGAGCAGCTGACAGGACTCGTCGAGGCCGTTCCCCGCGCCCGTCTCGTGACGGTCGGAGCCGGGCACCTGGTCCACCGTGACCGCCCGGCCGACTTCCTCGCCGCGATCAGGGAGTTCGGGGTCTAGTCGGCCGGTCGATCCTCCGGCTCCGCCGACCGGCGGAGCCGTGGTCCGGGAGCTGTGGCTTTTCGTCCGGGTCGGGTTCCCGCCGCCCGTCCGGTTCCGTCAGGCACGTCCTTCGGCGTCCGCCTCGATCGCCGTCGTACGGGCCCAGCGGTAGTCCGCCTTGCCACTGGGGGAGCGCTGGATGCTTTGGGTGAGGACCAGTTGGCGGGGGACCTTGTAGCCCGCGAGTTGTTGCCGGCAGTGGTTCTGGAGGTTCTCCAGGTCCAGTGGCGGTGCGTCCGGACGGAGTTGGACGACCGCGGCCACGTGGTTGCCCCAGCGGGCGTCGGGGACCCCTGCGACGAGGGCGTCGTACACGTCGGGGTGGGACTTCAGGGCCTGCTCCACCTCCTCGGGATAGACCTTCTCGCCACCGGTGTTGATGCACTGGGAGCCCCGGCCGAGCACCGTGACCACTCCGCTTTCGTCCACGGTCGCCATGTCGCCGAGGAGGACCCAGCGCACGCCGTCCCGTTCGAAGAAGGTCTCGGCGGTCTTGACGGGGTCGTTGTAGTAGCCGAGCGGGACGTGGCCGCGCTGGGCGAGGCGGCCGGTTTCGCCCGCGGCGACGGGGGAGAGGGCGACCGGGTCGACGACCTGGGTGCGTTCGTTGACGTGCAGGCGGAAGCCCTTGGCGGGGCCCGCGTCGTCGGTGGCGCGACCGTTGGAACCGGATTCGGTGGAGCCGAAGTTGTTGAGCAGCAACACGTGCGGCATGAGCTCCTGGAGCTGGGCCCGCACGGTCTCGGACATGATCGCCCCGGAGGACGAGAGGCTGAAGAGCGCGGACAGGTCCGTGTCCCTGAGCGGCCCGCGCAGCGCGTCCACGAGCGGACGCAGCATCGCGTCGCCGACCAGGGAGATGCTGGAGACCCTCTCCTTCTCCAGGGTGCGCAGCACCTCTTCGGGCACGTACTTGCGGTGCAGGACCACCCGCTGCCCGTAGTTGAGGGCGATGAACGCGGTCAGCGTGGAGGTTCCGTGCATGAGGGGCGGTGCGGGGAAGAAGGTGATGCCCGAACCGCCCGCCGCGACCCGCTCCGCCAGCTCCTCGGGGCGCTTCACCGGCTCGCCCGAGGGGTCACCGCCGAAGAGGCCCGCGAAGAACAGGTCCTCCTGGCGCCACAGGACTCCCTTGGGCATGCCGGTCGTGCCGCCGGTGTAGATGATGAAGAGGTCGTCGCCGGATCGGGCGCCGAAACCGCGCTCCGGCGAACCGGCGGCCTCGGCCTCCGTGAACGGCACGCAGTCGAATGCCGGAGCACCCTCGATGACGGAGCCCTGCCGTGCGGGCGCGTCCCCGGGGGGCGGGCGGTGGTCGGGCGGGGTCCCCACCCGCACGAGGTGTCGCAGCTTCTCCGTCTGCGGCACGGCCGCCGCGACCCGGTCGGTGAACTCGGCGTCGAAGACGAGTGCGGCGAGGTCGGCGTCCCGGTAGAGGTAGACGAGCTCTTCCTCCACGTACCGGTAGTTCACGTTGACCGGCACGATCCGCGCCTTGAGGCAGGCGAGGAGGGTCTGTAGGTATTCCACGCCGTTGTACAGGTGGAGTCCGAGGTGCTCGCCGGGGCGGATGCCCGCGCCGGTCAGGTGGTGCGCGATGCGGTTGGCGGAGGCATCGAGCTCGGCGTAGGTCAGGCGGCGTTCCGCTCCGGTGCCCGGATGGTCGACGTACACCAGCGCTTCGCGGTCGGGGACCACGTCGACGACGGATTCGAACAGGTCGGCAAGGTTGTACTCCACCGTTCCTCCTGACCCCGGTTCGCGCTGGTTCGCATGGACTCGGCGGTCATTAGAGCGTCGACGGGGCACCAGGGGAAGGGGGTGTGCAGAAGAATCTGACTGTCTGTCAGAAAACTATTGAACTGACCCCCACACTCCTGCAACCTGTTCCAGAACTGGAGACGGGAGACCCCATGGGCGGTACCGAACACCTCGATGTCCGACGCGAAGGCGCCACGCTCGTCCTCACCCTGAACCGGCCCGAGGCCAAGAACGCGCTCTCGCTGCCGATGCTCGTCGGCCTCCACGACGCCTGGTTGGAAGCCGATGCCGATGACGAGGTCCGCTCCGTCGTCCTCACCGGCGCGGGCGGGTCCTTCTGTGCGGGCATGGACCTCAAGGCCCTCGCCGGCAAGGGCATGGACGGCGAGCGGTACCGGGACCGCTTGAAGGCGGACCCCGACCTGCACTGGAAGGCCATGCTCCGCCACCACCGCCCCCGCAAGCCGGTCATCGCCGCCGTCGAGGGGTACTGCGTCGCCGGTGGCACCGAGATCCTCCAGGGCACCGACATCCGGATCGCGGCGGCCTCCGCCACCTTCGGCCTCTTCGAGGTGCGGCGCGGCCTCTTCCCCATCGGCGGCTCCACCGTCCGCCTGCCCCGCCAGATCCCCCGCACCCATGCCCTTGAAATGCTCCTCACCGGTCGCCCGTACGGTGCCGAGGAGGCAGCCCGGATCGGCCTCGTTGGCCGCGTCGTCCCCGATGGCACCGCACTGGACGCGGCCCTCGACCTCGCCGACCGGATCAACGCCTGCGGACCGCTGGCCGTCGAGGCCGTCAAGGCGTCCGTGTACGAAACGGCCGGGATGACCGAGGCGGACGGGCTCGCCGCCGAGCTGAAGAGGGGCTGGCCGGTCTTCGACACGGCGGACGCGAAGGAAGGGGCGAGGGCGTTCGCGGAGAAGAGGGCGCCGGTGTACCGCCGGGAATGACGCCCTCCCCACACCCTCCCTCCCCTCCGCGTCCGGCCGTGCGGAAACCAGCCCCGGGAACGGCGGCGAGCCGCCCGAATCCCCGTGCCGCGGGATTCGCCCCGCCGACCCGTCCGGTACACGGGGCCGGCCGTGGAAGGGACGGGGGCAGTCCCGCGCAGCGGACCGCCGCCGCCCCCACGCCCGCCCGCCAGGAAGGAACCGTCCCGTGAACGCTGCCGCACCCCCGCCGGAGGCGCTCCGTGCGCCCCTCGTCGTCGAGTTCCCCTTCACCCGCTCCCTCGGCCCCGTCCAGTCCGCCTTCCTCACCGGACTCCGCGACCGCACGGTGCTGGGCGTGCGGACCGAGGAGGGGCGGGTGCTCGTGCCGCCCGTCGAGTACGACCCCGCCACCGCGGCCGAACTCCGCGAGCTCGTCGAGGTCGCCGCCACCGGCACCGTCACCACCTGGGCCTGGAACCCCGACCCCCGCCCCGGGCAACCACTCGCGACCCCCTTCGCCTGGGTCCTGGTCCGCCTCGACGGCGCCGACACCGCCCTCCTGCACGCCCTCGACGCGCCCGGCCCCGAAGCCGTCCGCACCGGGCTGCGGGTCCGGATCCGCTGGGCCGCGGAACGCTCCGGTGCCATCACCGACATCGCGTGCTTCGAACCGTACGGCAGCGGGGCCGCGCCGGAAGTCGAACCTGCCCCCCACGAAGGCCGGTTCGACGAACCGGTGACCGGCATCGTCGTCCCCGCGCGCCTGGACTACACCTACGGCCCCGGCCGCGCCCAGAGCCGCTATCTGCACGCGCTCGCCGAACGGCGCACCGTCGGCGAGCGCTGCCCCTCCTGCGCCAAGGTGTACGTGCCGCCCCGCGGCGCCTGCCCCACCTGTGGCATCGCCACCACCGACCAGGTCGAGGTCGGACCCCGCGGCACCGTCACCACCTTCTGCATCGTCAACATCAAGGCGAAGAACCTCGACATCGAAGTGCCCTACGTCTACGCCCACATCGCCCTCGACGGGGCCGGCCTCGCCCTCCACGGACGCATCGCCGGCATCCCCTACGAGCAGGTCCGGATGGGCCTCCGGGTCGAACCCGTGTGGAGCGAGGACGGCCGCTACCCCGACCACTACCGGCCCACCGGCGAGCCCGATGCCGACTACGACGCCTACAAGGAGCTGCTGTGACGCCGCACCAGCCGGACCGGGAGGTGGCGATCGTCGCCTTCGCCCAGAGCGACCACCGACGGCACACCGACGAACTGTCCGAAGCCGAGCTGATCATGCCCGTCCTGCACGAGGTGCTGCGGCGGACCGGCCTCACGACCTCCGACATCGGCTTCACCTGCTCAGGATCCTCCGACTACCTCGCCGGGCGTGCCTTCTCCTTCACCATGGCGCTCGACGCCGTCGGGGCCTGGCCCCCGATCTCCGAGTCCCACGTGGAGACGGACGGCGCCTGGGCGCTGTACGAGGCATGGGTGAAACTGCTGACCGGCGAGGCCGACACGGCCCTCGTCTACTCCTACGGCAAGTCCTCGTCCGGCTCCGTCCGTGACGTCCTCACCCGCCAACTCGATCCGTACTACCTCGCCCCCCTCTGGCCGGATTCCGTTGCCCTCGCCGCCCTCCAGGCCCAGGCCCTCGTCGACGCGGGAGTCACCGACGAACCCGCCCTCGCCGCCATTGCCACCCGCAGCCGCACGGACGCGACGACGAACCCGCACGCCCAGGTACGGGGCGCCCGCCCACAGGGCGGATACGTGGTCCGCCCCCTCCGCGCCGGCGACTGCCCGCCCATCGGCGACGGCGCCGCCGCCGTGATCCTCGCCGCCGGCGACCGGGCCCGCGAGCTGTGCGGGCGCCCCGCCTGGATCCGTGGCATGGACCATCGGATCGAGGCCCACTCCCTCGGCGTCCGCGACCTCACCGACTCGCCCTCCACCCGCCTCGCCGCCGAACGCGCCGGAGCCTTCGAAGGACCCGTCGACACCGCTGAACTCCATGCTCCCTTCACCTCCCAGGAGGTCGTCCTGAGACGGGCCCTCGACCTCGACGACGGCGTGACGATCAACCCGTCCGGCGGAGCGCTCGCGGCCAACCCGGTGATGGCCGCCGGTCTCGTCCGGCTCGGCGAAGCGGCAGCCCGCATCCACCGCGGGGAATCCGACCGCGCCCTCGCCCATGCGACCTCGGGCCCCTGCCTCCAGCAGAACCTGGTCGCCGTCCTGGAAGGAGACCGCCGTGCCTAAGGAGCCCGTCGCCGTCGTCGGCATCGGCCAGACCAAGCACGTCGCCGCCCGCAGGGACGTGTCGATCGCCGGGCTCGTCCGCGAGGCCGCGCTCCGCGCCCTGGAGGACGCCGCCCTGACCTGGGCGGACATCGACGCCGTCGTCATCGGCAAGGCCCCCGACTTCTTCGAGGGCGTCATGATGCCCGAGCTCTACCTCGCCGACGCGCTCGGGGCCGTCGGCAAGCCCGTGCTCCGCGTGCACACCGCCGGCTCCGTCGGCGGCTCCACGGCGCTGGTCGCCGCCAACCTGGTCTCCGCACGCGTCCACCGGACCGTCCTCACCCTCGCCTTCGAGAAGCAGTCGGAGTCCAACGCGATGTGGGGACTCTCCCTCCCCGTCCCCTTCCAACAGCCGCTCCTCGCCGGCGCCGGAGGATTCTTCGCCCCGCACGTCCGGGCCTACATGCGCCGCACCGGCGCCCCCGGGAACATCGGATCCCTCGTCGCGTACAAGGACCGGCGCAACGCGCTCAAGAACCCGTACGCCCACCTCCACGAGCACGACGTCACCCTGGAGAAGGTCCAGGCGTCCCCGATGCTCTGGGACCCCATCCGCTACTCCGAGACCTGCCCCTCCTCGGACGGCGCCTGTGCCATGGTCCTCACCGATCGCGCCGGCGCCACCCGTGCGCCGCGACCGCCGGCCTGGGTGCACGGCGGTGCCATGCGCAGCGAGCCCACCCTCTTCGCCGGCAAGGACTTCGTCTCCCCGCGGGCCGGCCGGGACTGCGCGGCCGACGTCTACCGGCAGGCCGGCATCACCGATCCCCGGCGCGAGATCGACGCCGTCGAGATGTACGTGCCGTTCTCCTGGTACGAACCGATGTGGTTGGAGAACCTCGGGTTCGCCGAAGAGGGCGAGGGCTGGAAGCTCACCGAGGCCGGGGTGACCGAACTCGACGGCGACCTGCCCGTGAACCCGTCCGGCGGGGTGCTGTCCACCAACCCCATCGGGGCCTCGGGAATGATCCGCTTCGCCGAAGCGGCCCTCCAGGTACGCGGGGACGCCGGCGCCCACCAGGTCGACGGAGCCCGTCGGGCGCTCGGCCACGCCTACGGCGGCGGCGCCCAGTTCTTCGCCATGTGGCTCGTCGCCGACGCCCCGCCCACCGGCTGAGCCCTCCGGGGAGGACCTCTAGGCTGGGCCCATGACAGCGGAACGTGACCTGACCCGGCTCCTCGCCGGGATGCGCCCGGAACTCGACCCCGGCCGCTACGTCTTCACCACGGTGGACGGCCCCGCCCCGGCCGGGGTCGCCCCCGTCGTCACCGTCGTCGAAGACGAGGGCCTCACCCTCGTCGTACGGCAGGAGGAGGCGGACGCCGCCGCCCTGCCCTACGCGTACGTGGCGGGCAGGATCACCCTCCGGGTCCACTCCGCGCTCGACGCGGTGGGACTCACCGCAGCCGTCGCGAGCGAGCTCGCCGCTGCAGGCATGAGCTGCAACGTGGTGGCCGGATTCCATCATGATCACCTCTTTGTCGAACACGACCGGGCCGAGGAGGCGTTGGCCGTCCTGAACCGTCTCGCACGGCGGACGGCCGGCTTCGGTGAATGACGGTCACAAGCGGCGCCGACGGGCGTACGCTGAGGCCTTCGCGGGGCCAACCGCCCGGTGCCCCTGATCGCGCGCCGGGTGTGCGCCCTCGACCTGGGGGTGCAACGTGGCACGTCAAGGCGACCGGCCGACCCGACAGGGGGACAGCCTCTTCGAACGCGAAGCGGCACTCGACACAGCCGAAGAAGCCCTTGACCTCCTGATGGGCACGGCCGAAGAGCCACCCTGGTCCGTGCCCGCGCCCCGCACTCCCCGCGGTCCCCACCTCGTTGCGGTGCCGAACCGGCGACCAGCCGGGGACCGCACGTCGGGCCCCACCTCCCCTCCCGTACCTCCTGCCCGTCCGGAAACCGATCCTGCGCGCCGCCCCGGCAGGGTGCCGGGTCCCCGACCCGTGCCCGACCCCTCCCGCACCCAGGGGCCCGGTCCGCATCCGACGGACCGCGGTCGCGGCGCCGGCAGCCCCGTCGCCCCGGACCCCTCCGACGGCACGGGAGCTCCCGGCCCCTCCGTCGGGAACGGTGCCCCTCGCCGCTCCCGTCCCCCCGTCGCACGGCGCGGCGGAGTGCTCGCCTATGCCGCACCCGGCGGGCTCGGCAAAACCACCCTGCTCGCCGAGGTCCGCCGTCGAGCCGCCGCACGGGGCTGCACCGTGCTCTCCGCCCGCGGCGGCGACCAGGAGCAGCGGGTCGCCTTCCACGTCGCCCGACAGCTGCTCCAGCCGCCGCTGGCCCACGCCTCCGGCGCCGAGCTGCGCGAACGCCTCGGGTCCTGGTACGACATCGTCGGCCCCGCCCTGGGACTCCGGGTCGCCGGGGAGGGGGCGCCGCCTGACCCGCAGGGGCTGCGCGACGGCCTCGACTGGGTCCTCACCCACCTCGCCGTGCGGCGCGACCCGCTCGTCGTCGTCCTCGACGACCTCCACTGGGCCGACCCCGAGTCCCTCGGTTGGCTCGCCGCCTTCGCCCCCCGCGCGGAGGAACTGCCCATGCTGTTCGTCGTCGCCTATCGGCCCGACGAACTCCCGCTGGAAGGAATGGAGTTCACAGGGCGTCGGTCCGGTCGGCGACCCCTCGGGCTGGACCCGCTCACCTCTTCCGCCGTCGCCCACCTCGTCCGCGCCCACGTCGGCGCCCACGCCGACGACGCGTTCTGCCACGACTTCTGGGCCGCGACCTCCGGAAGCCCCTTCGAAGCGGTCGAGCTCGCCGCGAAGGTGCGTGCCCGCGGCCTCGCCCCCACCGCCGGCAGCGCCGGAGAGCTGCACGACCTCGCCGCCGCCCTCAAAGGCAGCGGACTTGTCGCCCGCCTCGAACGACTGGGCGCCGCCACCGTGCGCCTGGCCTGGGCCTGTGCGGTCCTCGGCGCCGAGATCTCGCCGCAGCTGGCCGGGGCCGTCGCCGGGCTCGGCAGCGAGGCGGTCGTCGACGGCGCCGCGCTTCTGCGGGAGGCCAGGGTCCTCGCCGAGGCCGAAGGGCCGGACGGACCGCTGGAATTCGTCCATCCGCTCATCGCCACCACCGTGTACCGGTCCATCCCCGCCGCCACCCGTGTCGCCCTGCACGGCCAGGCCGCCTGGTGCGTCGTGGACGCCGGCCTCGGTTCCACCGCCGCCGCCCGGCACCTCCTGGAGACCCACCCCGAGGGCGACCCCTGGGTCGTCCACCAGCTCCGCGCCGCCGCCGGGGAGAACCTCCGCGCCGGAGCCCCCGATGCGGCCCGCCGCTTCCTGGCCCGTGCCCTGCGCGAACCCCCCGCCCCCGACGACCGGGCCGCAGTCCTCTACGAACTGGGTTGTTCCTCCCTCCTCACCGAACCCGCCACGACCGTCAACCACCTGCGCGCTGCCCTGGAGGAGCCCGTTGCCGATCCGGCCCTCCGCCACGGCATCGTCTACCGCCTCTCCCAGGTCCTCGCCCACAGCGACCGCCTGGCGGAGGCGTCCGAACTCCTCGCCCGTGAAGCGGGCCGGACCACCGATGCCCGCAGCCGCCTGCGGATGCAGGCGGAGAAGTTCATGTGGGACGCCTTCCGCGCCGACGAACCCGATTCGCCCGCCCGCTCACGCCGCCTCGCGGCCCTCGCCGACCGGCTCACCGGACGCGACCTCACCGAGCGGTACGTCATCGGGCTGCGCGCCTGGGACGCCACCCTTCGCGCCGAGCCCTCCGCAGTGGCCCTCCGCCACGCCGAGCGCGCCCTCGAAGGAGGGCTGAGCTGGGCCGACGAAGGGCGGGGCTTCGAGGTGCCGGTCCTCGTCGCCCTCACCTTCCTCTATGCCGACCGTCCCGGTCGAGCAGAGGAACTCTTCGCCGTCGGCACGGCCGAGTTCGAGCACCAGGGCTGGCGCGGCGCCCACCTCTCCTTCGCCTACACCCTCCTCGGCTACATCCGTTACCGGCGCGGTCGGCTGGTCGAGGCGGAGGACTTCGTCCGTTCCGGGCTGCGCCTCGCCGAGCGCGTCGGCCCCCGCACCCCCGCACAGTGGTACGCGGTGGGGGTCCTCATCGAGGTCCTCCTCGCCCGCGGACGCCCCGAGGAGGCCGCCCGTATCGCCCACGGCCACGACTTCGGCGAACCCTTCCCCGCGGCCGTCACCTTCCCCGACTCCCAGACCGTCCACGCCGAGCTGCTCCTGGCCCGGGGACGCCCCGAGGAGGCCGCCGCGGAGCTGGCCTCCGTCGGTCGCCGCCTCGACCCGCGCGGCATGCGCAATCCGGCCTGGTGCCCCTGGCAGCTCCACCTCGCCCTCGCCGAGGCCGCCACTCCCTTCCAGGCCCGTCGCACGGCAGAGGGCGCGGTCGCCCGCGCCCGTCAGTACGGTGCGCCGTCCATGATCGGGCAGGCGCTCCGGGTGGCCGCGGAGGTGTCCGAGCCCCCGGCGCGCGTGAAGCTCCTGGAGGAGTCCGTGGACTGGCTCGACCAGTCGCCCGCCGCCTACGAGCTCGCCCGCTCCCTCGTCGCCCTGGGCGCCGCCCTGCGCCGCACCGAACGCTCGGGAGAGGCCGCCGAGCACCTCTACCGGGGACTGGAGGCGGCACAGGACTGCGGCGCCGACGGTCTCGTCGACGAGGCGCGGGCCGAACTGGCCGCGGCCGGGCTGCGTCCCCGTACGCTGCACCCGGCCGACACGGACGCGCTCACCACCCGTGAGCGCGTCGTCGCCGAGCTCACCGTCCGTGATCGGGACGCGGTCGCCGTGCTCGGTATCGATGCGACCACCGTCGGGCGGGCCCTGTCGTCGGTCTACCGCAAGCTCGGCACCGATCGCACGGGCCTCGACCGGGCCCTGGCGAAGGCGAAGGGGGCCGTCGAGCGGGGTTGAGCGGAGGTGGGCGCCCGGCGCGTCGCGCCGTGCGTCGGGGCACGTACCATGGCCCTATGTCCTTCCTCCGCCGCCGTAGCGCCGCCACACCCGCGGGCCCGGACTTCGACGTCCTGGCCATGGACCCGGGGGACTGGCCCGGCAATCTCGGCGCCGGTCTGCTGCCCGCACCCGACGGTTCCTGCCAGGGCGTCTTCCTCCGGTACGACCTGTTCGGCGGTCGTGGACCCGCGATGATCATTGGCAACCTCCCGGAGGGCTCCCCCGCCCGTGAGCTCGCCGACGGTCAGATCCCGTTCGAGGTGGCGCAGCTCCTCGCGGCTCTGGAGAACGACGAGCCGGTCGAGGTCCTCGACACCGAGGACGTCCCCGTCATGCAGGGCGACAACCTCCTCATCGTGCGCCGGCTGAAGCTCTCCGAGAGCAGGATCTCCTGCGTCCAGTTCGACCGCAGCGACAACGTCCTGGTGACGATCGCCAGTTGGGACCGACCGATCACCGATGACCTGTACGCACTGCTGAAGCCGCTGCCCGCCGAACTGTTCCAGCAGGGCTGACGGGGAGCGGGGCCGATGAGCGCGCGCGTCGACAGTTGGATCTGGGCGGTCCGCCTGACCAAGACCCGCTCGCAGGCGGCGGCGGCGTGCCGGGCCGGACACGTCAAAGTGAACGGCGAGCGGGTCAAGCCCGCGCAGGCCGTGAAGCCGGGTGATGAGGTCCGGATCTTCCACGCCGGTCGCGAGCGGATCGTCGAGGTCAAGGAACTCCACACCAAGCGGGTCGGTCCGCCGGTCGCCGTCGAGGCCTACGTGGACAACAGCCCGCCCCCGCCGCCGCGCGAGCACGTGGCGGTGGCCGCCGTGCGCGACCGCGGCGCCGGCCGCCCCACCAAGCGCGAGCGCCGCGAACTCGACGGACTCCGCGGCCGACGCTCCTGACGCACCCCGAGGCCCGTGCGTTCCGCACCTGTCCGGGCACGGGGACCCGGGCGCGCCCGAGGTCCCTCGGGTGCGCCCTCGTCCCGTGCCATCAGTGCGGGGCGGAGCCGATCAACCCGGCCACGCGTGCGGCCGAGGTCCCGATTCCGGTCGGTCCCCGACCGAGCAGCGGGGTGCCGCTGCCCGCGTGGACGTCCTCGGCGCCGTAGCGCCGCACGCTCCGATGCCAGTTGAGGATCCCGGCGAGCCAGTCCTCCAGTTCCCGCAGATACGCTTCGAAGGCCTTCCGGCCCGTCGCGTCGAGCGCGAAGTGTTCGTGGAGGAGCGGGACCTCACGTTGCTTCAGGTGCTCGTACTGGCGCAGCCGCCCCCGCATCAGGTCGTCGACCATCGACACCGCCGTCGGGTAGTCGCAGTCGAAGAACGTCTGCAACACCAGGACTCCGTTGTGCACTTCGCCCTCGACCTCGACCTCCTTCTGGTAGGAGAAGAGGTCGTTGAGCAGGGTGGCGTAATCCATGACGGCGTGTTCGAGGGCCTGTACCGTGCCCGTGCGGAAGAGCTCCGGCGGCAGCGTCCCGGTGTGCCGCAAGCGACACAGCAGCGTGGTCAGTTCCGAACCGAAGGTGCTCCGGCGCATCTCCACGTAGTCCACCGGGTCGGGCACCCGGTGCTGGGCCTGGTTGTGCAGTTCCCACAGCCAACTGTCCAGCATGGCGTCGAGCGCGACCCGTAGCTGTGCGCGGGACTCCGGAGCCATGGGCCCCGCGGTCCTCGCCCAGAGGTCGGCGAGCGAGCGCTCCAGGGGATTCACGGCGAGGGCCGTTCCCGCCGTCACGTCGGTCAGCGGCATGCAGGCCTTGAACCGCTCGGTCTGCTGCTGCGCCCCGAGCAGGTTGCGCGACCGCCCGAAGACGAACGGGTAGTAGTCGTCCCCGTACGTCCCCCAGGTCAACCACTCGGCGCTCAGCACCAGTTCTTCGAGGGTGGCGTCCGGGTCCAGCCCGGCCGAACACAGGGCCAAGTCGAAGCCTTCTGCCAGCGGCCGGTCCCACAGGTCGTCCAAGAGCCCCATCGACTCGGCCCAGTCGAGGGAGAGCCGGCGTGCTTCCGCATGGTGCGGGCTGAGTGCCAGCGGGTACGGAAGGTCGAACTCCGGCAGGAGCGAAGGGCCGACGCGCTGGTGCGGCACGTGCGTGAGTGCGCGCCTGCGGGCGGCGGCCGGCCGTCCGAAGAGGCTGCGGACGTCCAGGGCGGAGGTGCCGATGATGCCGTTCAGATGCGGGGGGCCGGAGGCCATGCCCTCGTTCATGTACCGACTGGAGCGCATGTGCCACTCGTGCCCGCCGGACTGCCAGTCCTGGAGTCCCTTCGTGTAGGCCGCGACGGCTGCGCACTCCTGGGGACTCAGCCCCTCCGTCGCGGCGAGCAGCGGCACCTCGGTGAGCGCCGTGTTCTCGAACTGCTGGAGCCGGGAGGTCAGCAGGTCGTTGACGGCGTCGGCCGCTTCCTGGGTCGTGCAGCTGAGGAAGCGCTCCAGGACCAGGACGCCATTGCTGTTCTCACCCTCGTCCTCGACCTCGCGCTGGTACGAGAAGAGGTCGTTGCGCAGGTGCACGGCGTCGGAGAAGGCGTCCCTGAGGACGCGCAGGGGACGGGCACGAGCCACCCGATCGGGCACCTCGGCCCCCGCCGCGAACTCGACGAGCCCGGCGGACCACGGCGCGCCGCCCACCTTGCGGCGCATCTCGATGTATTCGACGGGGTTGGCGACGCGACCGTCGTGGATGTTGTCGAGCTCCCAGAGCGACTCGTACAACAGGTGCTCCGTCGCCTCCGCGAAGCGCTTCCGCCAGGCTTCGGACATCGAGGGGACGGTCCGTAGCCACAGGTCGGCGAGGCCCGCCTCGACGGGATGGGTCGGCTCGGGCATGTTCCGCGCCGGGTCCGCCGGCATGAACAACGGCAGTCGGTCCAGGTAGGCCTTGCCGCCGGTCCTGTCCCGGGTGCGCTTGAAGACCTCCAGGAAGTGGTCGTCGAAGAAGAAGACCCAGGTGTACCAGTCGGTGACGAGGTCCAGTACCCCGGCGTCACAGTCGGGGTGGGTGTAGCCGCAGAGCAGGGCGTAGTCATGGGACGTGAGGTCGTGTTCCTCCCAGACGCCCGAGCCTTCCAGCATCCCCATCTCCCGTGCCCAGTCGCGCGTGTGGGTGCGGGCGGTCTCCACATGGGGATTGAGCCGTGCCGGATGCGGGACGTAGAAGTCCGGCATAACGAAGGGCTGAGGCATGTCCTGGCGGGCCTTCCGGTGGGTGCGGGCTGTGACCGGCCCAGCCTTACCCGCCCCCGGACGGCGCACGCGATCTTCTGGATAGTCATATGAACGACAAGGGGAGGGTGGCATGGGCGCGCGCCCGGCGGTGCTTCCCCGGAAGGGGCCCTCACCCCCTCAGGTCCGGAAAACCTGCACGTCAGCGGCCTTCACGAAGCCGATTCGATGGCCGAACTGAATCTGGTAGTACTCCTCCTGTCCCCGCACCACCGTGTGCCCGTCCGTCTCGAACGTCGGAGCGAAGTAGTACTCGCCCGAGGTGCGGCCCCCCACCACGTACCGCTGGCCCGCCGGCAAAACGTACGGCAGCGGTGACAGCGCCTGCACCGGCACGCCCGCCGGATACGCCGACGCCTCCGGATACGCCCGCCCGTACACCGGCACCTCCGACAACCCCGCCCGGGGCGTCAACACCGTGCCCCGTGCGTTCACCGACGTCGGTTCGGCGGCGGGATCGTGGAACCAGGCCCTTTGCCCCAGGTACCAGATCGCCGTCCAATCGTCCCTGCGCTCCGCCACCGCGAAGCTCTGCCCGGTCGACGCCCGCGCCCCGGTGTCGTTGACCCCGGTGGTGGACTCCTGCCCGCCCGGCCGCAGGCCGACGTCCTTCACCAGGGGCGCATCGGCGCTCGGCAGGGTGTGCAGTCGCACCGCACCGCTGCCGTGCGGCGCGCACGGCAGCCCCGCGGTCGCGCAGTCCGTGTACACCGGCCGGTGGACGCCGTAGTCGGGCCGGATCGTCACCACGTCCGCCCGGGGGCCGGCGCTCGGGGCGATCAGGCGGCCCAGCAGCCGGAAGTAGTGCGCCCAGTCCCAGTACGGTCCCGGGTCGGTGTGCATGCTCCTGACCGAGGACGCCGTCGGCCCCGGCACGTTGTCGTGCCCCAGCACGTGCTGCCGGTCCAGCGGGATGTCGAAGCGGGCGGCCAGGTAACGCACCAACCGCGCCGAAGCCCGGTACATCGCCTCCGTGTACCAGGAGTCCGGTGAGGTCAGGAACCCCTCGTGCTCCAGGCCCACCGACTTCGCGTTCACGAACCAGTTGCCCGCGTGCCACCCGACGTCCCTGAGCGGCAGGTGCTGTGCGACGTGCCCGTCCGAGGAGCGCAGCGAGTACTGCCAGGACACATAGGTCGGGTCCTGCACCAGGTCGAGGGTGGTCCTCCAGTCGGCCTCGGTGTCGTGGATCACGATGTAGTCGATCGACTGGGAGACGGGTCGGTCCGCCTGGTCGTGGTTGCCGTAGTCGCCGTCCCCGAACTGCTCGTACGGAGCGGGAACCCACTCGCAGGCCACTGTGGCAGGGCACTCCACGGGGCCGCTGGCCGGCTTGCGCAGGCCCAGTGCCTCCAACTGTCCGGTGGCGGGCACGATCGACGGGTCGGCCGGCAGGGTCACCGACCGTCCGCTGTCCGTCGTCCTGCTCGCCCCGACCCTGATCACGTCGAACACGTCGTTCGCGTACGCGGTCGCCGTTGCCGTGTCGTCCGCGCCGGAGTACCGCGCCACCGCTCCGTACCAGTCGGCCGGGTCCGCGCTCGCCGGAAGCCCGGCTTCCCGCTGTGCGGCCGCCAACAGCGCCGCCCCGCCCTCGATGTTCGCCGCCGTCGAAGTGCGCAGCTCCTCTGCGGGCAGGCCGGACAGCCGGGACGCCCGCTCCAAGGTCCGCAGCCGCTCGGGCGGGCGCCCGGCCCCGGACGCCGGAACGTCCGCGCCCCTGTGGGACGGACGGGAGGAGTCGCCGCGTGCGTCCTCCTCGCCCTCCACGTGGTGCGGCACGGTCCGCGCCCGCGCCGTCACGGCGTCCGTGAGGTGCATCGGTCCGTAGCCGCCGGCCACGCTCGGCGCACCACCGTGGGCGTCCCACCGGGACTGGAGGTAGGAGACGGCGAGCAGGACGCTCTCGGGCACGCCGTGCCGCGAGGCCGCACGGGCGAACTCCACCTGGAGGACGCCCGACCCCGGGGCGTCGGCACCGGCCGGCGGAGCGACCGACAGCAGCGGGACCAGCAGGGCGGCGGACGCCAGGACCGTCAGCGACCGCGGTGCACGGATCGGCGACGGACGTCTGCGCACGGGCGAACGGGACAAGGCGGCCTCCTGGGACGGGGGGCGTGCGGGGCCGAACCCGTACAGGGGTATCGGCTCGCGAACGTTCCGTCAATCACGCCCGTCCTCAGGGGTTTTCCCTCGTCGGAGCAGTAACGGCGACCATCGGACGAAGTTTCACCGAGACGGCCCCGGAGCCTGGCGGGCGTCACCGGAGTGGACCATTGGAGAGTCGGGGACAGCGATCCGGACGGGAACGCACCGGTGCGCCGCGTCCCGGTGTGTCGGCACCGGGCGCACGGCGCACCACCCCCCGTGTGGTCGGTCGGGCCCGCCCCTTCAGCGCGTCCCGACCGCCGCGCGCACGGCCCGCCGTGCCATGGCGCAGTCGTCGTGCAGCCGCCTCAACAGCAGCCGCTGCTCCTCACCGGGGGCGAGCGCCCCCGAGGGCACCGGCACGGAACCGGCCGGTGGTGCTTCCTTCATGGTGCGCTGCACCGCGGTCTCGTAGGTGCGGATCTCCCGCGTCAACACGATCATCAGGTTCACCAGGAAGGCGTCCCGAGAGGCCGTGCCCGCCTGCTGGGCGAGCTGACTGATCTGGCGCCGTGCCAGCGGCGCGTCACCGAGCACCGCCCACAAGGTCGCCAAGTCGTAGCCGGGCAGGTACCAGCCGGCGTGCTCCCAGTCGACGAGGACCGGCCCGGCCGGCGAGAGGAGGATGTTGGAGAGCAGGGCGTCGCCGTGGCAGAACTGCCCCATGCCCTGTCGACCGCCCGCGTGAGCAAGACCGTGCAGGAGCTTCTGCAGGTCGTCCCGGTCGCGGTCGGTGAAGAGCCCGAGCTCGTGGTACCGGGCGATCCGCGCGCCGTAGTCCAGCGGTGCGTCGAAGGTGCCGGCCGGGGGGCGCCAGGCGTTGAGCCGGGCGACGGCGCCGAGCGCGGCGCGCACGTCGGCGCGGGGCGGGGCCTCGACGGGGTGGCGCGAGAGCGCCGCCGCCCGCCCGGGCATCCGCTCGATCACCAGCGTGCAGTTGTCCGGGTCCGCGGCGATGAGCCGTGGCGCCCGCACCGGTGGACGGTGCCGGACGAAGGAGCGGTAGGACGCTATTTCGTGCCGGAACCGCTCGACCCACGAGGGGGAGTGGTCCAGTAAACACTTCGCGACCGCCGTGGTCCGTCCGGTCGTCCCGACGATCAGTACGGAACGTCCGCTGCGTCGCAGCACCTGCACCGGGTTGAACTCCGGGCAGATCCGGTGGATCGATGCGATCGCCTTCTTCAGCTGCGCCCCCTGGGGGCCGGACAGATCGATTCTTCCGCTGACCGGCTGGGTACCGGTGCCGCCCACCCAACGCCGTGGCCTCACGGCTTGGGTGGAGGGGGCGAGGTACGGTCCGGAGCCGGTCGGGACGATGCGGTGCTGCGGCCGGGGCGGGGCGGACACGGAGGACGATGCTGTGTACATGGAGGTGACAGATCCCTTCGTGCGCCGACGAGTTGCGTGCGTCGCCCCGCCCGCCCCCGGTCCGCACCCTGGGGAATGAGGGCCGGTCGACGGGGCGGGGTGGCGCACTCCTACCTGACACCCGGGCGCGGGTGGCGGAACATCGGGCGCACCCTGGCGAACCCTGGCGAATAGTCGCCAGCCCTATGACAGGGGGTTAGTGTCAACTCAGCCGAGAACCTGGGGGCTTAGACGTGACCGGACAAACCAACACCCGCCTGGCAGACCTGTTCGGCCTGGCCGGCTGGTCCAAGGGCGAACTCGCGAGACTGGTCAACCGGCAGGCGGCGGCCATGGGCCACCCCCAGCTGGCGACCGACACCTCGCGGGTGCGGCGGTGGATCGACAGGGGCGAGACCCCGCGCGATCCCGTGCCCCGGGTGCTGGCGGCTCTGTTCACCGAGCGACTCGGCCGTGTCGTGACCATCGAGGACCTCGGGTTCGTACGACACGGGCGCGCCGGAAAGAAGCAGGACGTCAGGAGAGCGGAGAACCCTGACGGGCTGCCCTGGGCACCCGATCGTACGGCGGCGGTCCTCACCGAATTCACGGGAATGGACCTCATGCTCAACCGACGCGGCCTGGTGGGCGCGGGTGCCGCACTCGCCGCCGGCTCCGTACTCAGCAACGCCATGCACGACTGGCTTCAGACCGACCCCACGCACAAGGGCGCCGCTCCGCGGGCCAGCGATCCCCTCCACGCCGACCCCGCTGGGTTCGACCGCTACGAGGCCGCCCCCATCGGGTCGGAGGAGATCGAGGCCCTGGAGCACTCGGTGGAGGTGTTCCGCGCCTGGGACGCCTCCCGGGGGGGCGGACTCCAGCGGAAGGCGGTCGTGGGCCAGCTCAACGAAGTGGGCGGGATGCTCGCCTATCGCCATGCCGAGCACCTCCAGCGGCGCCTCTGGGGCGTCGCTGCGAACCTCGCCGTGCTCGCCGGGTGGATGTCCCACGACGTCGGCCTCGAACCCACGGCGCAGAAGTACTTCGTCATCGCGGCCCACGCGGCCCGGGAGGGCGGCGACCGGCCCCGGGCCGGCGAAGCGCTGTCCCGCGCTGCCCGACAGATGGTGCACCTCGGTCGCCCCGACGACGCCATTGACCTCATGAACCTCGCCAAGGCCGGCTCGGGCGAACGGTTGCTCCCCCGGACGCAGGCGATGTTCCACACCATCGAGGCCTGGGCGCAGGCTTCGATGGGGCGGGGACAGGCCATGCGCCGGACCTTGGGCGAGGCCGAGGAACTGTTCGTCTCGGACCGGCAGGACGAGAAGCCGAGTTGGATGCAGAACTTCGACGAGGCCGACATGCACGGCATGCAGGCACTCGCCTACCGCACCCTCGCCGAGCACGACCCGGCCGCGGCGATCCCCGCCCAGCGTCACGCCAGGTTGGCGCTCGAACTGCGACGCGAAGGCCACGACCGCTCGAAGCTCTTCGACCACATCTCGATGGCCTCGGCCTGCTTCATCGCGGACGACCCCGAACAGGCGGACCGGTACGCCCGACTCGCCCTGATGTCGATGGGGGACACCTCGTCCCACCGCACCTGGGAACGGCTGCGGGAGATGTACCGGCTCACCGGCCAGTACGCGGGCTACTCCCGCATCGAGAACCTCCGCGAGGAGATCGAGACGGCTCTTCCACGGTCGCCCATCAACCGCCCCAGGACCGGGCAGGCCTGAGCCTCCCCCGCCCCACAGGGCGGGGGAGGCTCGGACAGGGTTTTCCCGGCGCGGTCAGGAGAGGGCCGGACGGTTTCAGCCGCCGACCCGGACCACCATCACGCAGGCGTCGTCCTTGCGTGCTTCCTCGCCGAACTCCTCCACCACCGCACGCACGCCGTCCTGCGCGTCCCGTGCCCCCGCGAGCCGGGGAGCGAGCGCCAGCAGCCGTCGGGCGTCGGCGTCGTCGTGGCCACCGCTGTTGCGGATCAGCCCGTCGGTGTACAGGACCAGCAGGTCGCCGGGGAGCAGCAGGCTCTCGGCCTCACCGTACGCGGCACCGGTCGTGGCCCCGAGCAGTACGCCCTCGGGGCGCCGGAGGGCACCTCCTTCCCCGCCACGGAAGAGCAGCGGGGCGGGGTGGCCAGCCTGTGCCCAGGTGAGGGTTTGGGTGACCGGGTCGTACCGGCAGCACATCGCACTGCCCAGCGCGGGTTGTGCGGAGGTCTCCAAGAGCTGGTTGAGGTGAGCCATCAGCGCGGCGGGGCGGATGCCCGCGACCGCCATGCCGCGCAGCGCGCCGAGCAGCATGGCCATGGAGGAGGTCGCGGCCACTCCGTGTCCCGTCAGGTCGCCGACGGTGAGCAGTGCGTCCCCGCCGGGCAGGGCGAGCGCGTCGTACCAGTCGCCGCCGATGAGGCCGGTGCTGGCGGCGGGCAGGTAGTGCGCGGCCACGTCGAGCGGGGCGGGGCCGTCGTGGGCGAAGCGGAGCGATCCGCGCCACGGGGGGAGGACCGCTTCCTGGAGCTCCACGGCGACTCGTCGCTCGGTGCGTTCGAGGTGACGGCTCCGCTCCAGGGAGTCCCGGCTCTCGCGGACGGCACGTTCGCTGCGTCGCAGCTCGCTGACGTCCCTGAGCACCGCCCACATGGAGGCGGTGCAGCCGTCGCTGTCGAGCACGGGCTCGCCCGTCATGTGCACGGTGCGCACCCGGCCGTCCGTCCGTACGATCCTGAACTCCCCGTCGATCGGTTTGCCGTCGATCAGGCAGTCCGTCACCAGCCCCTGCAGCACGGTCTGGTCCTCGGCGAAGACCAGCGTGGGCATCTCGTCGAGCGACAGCGGTCCGCTCTCGCGCGGACGGCCGAAGATCTGGTGGAGCTCCTCGGACCAGCTGACCTCGTCCGTGAGGAGGTTCCACTCGGCGCTGCCGACGCGGGAGAGGAGCGAACCGGTCCGGGGCGGAGCACCGTACGCCGTGCCCGGGTCGGTCGTCGGGGCGGAGGAGGAGCGTTCCCGCTCGGTGCCTCCGAGGACCACGTCCTCCGGGGCACCAGCCCTGAGGAGATCCAAGTGGGCGCCCAAATCATCGAGTTGATGTACTGCCAGATCGCACAGGGCGCGCTGCCACCGCTGCTGGGGATCGTCCTCGTTCGCCACGGCGTCCCGTCGCACGGCGTCGACCTGGCCGCGCAGGCGGCGGGTCTGTGAGATCAGTGCGTCCATCGCGCCCGACTCTGGCGGTTGGGCGGGACGGTCCGCGAAGAGGGGGGACGGCATGTCGTACTCCGATACAGGCGCGGCGGCCAGATGTGAAAGGGAGGCCCGGATACGACTGTTGCACAGCGGGGGACCGGCCGTAAGGGATTTGGCGACACTCGATCCGGTGGTGCTTATGGCATATGTCAAAGGCCCGGCGGTGGGCGGACCAGGTGCGACGCGTTACGGTGCTGGGGTGCTGAGCGACGACGGAAACGGCGCGGTGGGCGCGGGCTCGACGGCCACGAGGGGGACGGTTGCAGGAGGGGCGGACGTGAGTGCGGGCACATGGCGCCGGGATGCGGGCGACACCGCCACGGCCGTGGGCACCGCGGTGCTGCTGGCAGCTGCGCCCGCCGGTCGGGGCCGTGTCATGGATGCGGCCTCCGTCCTGCCGGCCCTCGCCGCCGTGCCGCCCGGGATCCTCACCGGCACCACGACCGCCACCCTGGTCGAACTCGCCGATCCGCTCGACCCGCAGGCCGTGCTCACCCGGCTCCGTGCGGCAGCCGCGAGCCCGGGCCCGCTGCTCGTCTGCCTCGCCGGACAGCTCCAGTTGGACCGCCGTCAGCAACTGCCCCACCTCGCACTCGCCCGCGCCACCCCGGCCACCGTCCGCTACACGGCACTGCCCTGGCACTGGCTCGTCGGCGAGCTCGGCGTGCGCCGCCCCGGCACCACGACCGTGGTCGCGGACCTCGCGGCGGACCCGGAGGTCTGGCAGCGCCTCACCACCGAGCCCGGGCTGCTCCACCTCGGCACCGGGCCCCTCCTGTACGGGCGCGTGGTGCCCGCTCCGCGCAAGGGCGGCCTCCTCAAACCCGAATACTTGAGGGCCTGGGCCGAGCTCTGGCGTTCGGAGCCCCGATGGACACCGCTCGCCCGGCACGCGGAAGCCGCCGCCCGAGCGGCGACCGCAGCGCCCGAGCCGGAAGCGGTCTTCTTCCCGCCCGCACACCCTCCGGCCGTCGCGCTGGTGCCCACCCTCACCCCCGCACCCGCCCCCGCACCCGCACCCGCCCCCGCCCCCGCTCCCGCACCCGCACCCGCCCCCGCTCCCGCCCCCGCTCCCCCCTCTCCTCCCGTGCCGGCGGCCGTGGCGGACCCGCACCCGGCGATCCTCGCCGCCGCTGCGGCCGGACGGCACGGGGAGGCGGCGGCGGTGGCGGCGGCCTGGGAACACGAAGCCCTGAGGCGGCACGGCCCCCGTTCCGTCGAGGTCGTGCACTGGACGGAGGTGCGGGCCGACCTGGCCCGCCTCGCCGGGGACTCCGCCCGCAGCTGCGAACTCTGGCTCGCCGCAGCCGAAGCCCGGCTCGCCCTGCTCCAGCGCGCGGACGATCCGGACGTCGAGGACGCCGTCGACCGTGCCCACCATCAGTGGGAGCAGATCACCGACCGCGACCGGGCACGTGCACTCGGCCCTGCCCTCGTTGCGCTCCGGCGGCGCGTCCCGGGGCGCAGACCCGGAGCACTGGCGGCGCTCACCCGCCGCATGGGCTGACGGCCGGTGCCCGGTTTTCGTGCGTCGCTCAGCCCTCCGTCCCGTGGCGCGGCGACCTCGAGTGCCGTCGCCCCTCCGCTCCGGTCCGGGAGGCTCCGGAACCTGGGATGATCGGAGGCGTGGCCGTTCCTCCCCACTCCGTCCCGATCCCGGTGCCGACCGCCTCCGCTGGGCGGTCCGCTACCGGACGACTGCTTCTGCGGCCCGTGCGGAAGGCGGACCTGGAAGTCGTGACCCGTCTGTGGACCGACCCCGAGGTACGGCGTCACCTCGGCGGTCCCGTCATCGAACCGGTCGTTCGGATCCGCCGGCAGCGCGTCGTCGGGGCGCCCGGGGTCCACGCGGTGACCAGGGCCGAGGACGGGGTCCTGGTCGGCCTGGTCACGGTGGACGAGGGGGCGCGGAACGGGGAGACGGAGATCTCGTACCAGTTCCTGCCCGAGCACTGGGGGCACGGGTACGCGCGCGAGGCGGTCGGCTCGGTCGTCGCCCGGCTCCTGGAGCGCACGCCCTGCGTGGTCGCGCTCACGCAGGAGGAGAACGACCGCTCGCGACGGCTCCTGGAAGCGCTCGGCTTCCAGCACGTCGAGTCCTTCGTCGAATGGGACGCCTGCCAGGTGCTGTACCGCCTGCGCCGATGACGCGCAGCCTCTCAGCGGGGTCGCCCGCCCGAGGCCAGCGTCGCCACGGCCCGTTCCAGGCGTGCCGTCCGCGTCTTCGCGGTGCGGGCCTGCCAGAGGCTGAGGATCACCAGGTAACGGTCGGTCTTGCTGAGGGCCTCGAAGGCCTCCGCTGCCTTGGGCTCGGCGGCCAGCGCCGCTGCGAGGTCATCGGGCACCGTGGCGTCCTTCTGGGAGGGGTACGCAGCCTCCCACCGCCCGTCCGCCCGGGCCGCCCGCACCTCGGCGAGGCCGGGCTCCCGCATCCGGCCGGCCGCGGTCAGCACTTCGACCTGACGCACGTTGACCTGGGACCAGAGGCTGCGGGGACGTCGTGGGGTGATCTTCTGGAGGTAGTACCGGTCGTCGCGTGCGATGCGCTTGCCGGTGATCCAGCCGTAGGCGAGCGTGCTGTCCAAGATCTCCTCCGCGTTCGGCGAGGCGAGGCCCGAGCCCTTGCGGGCGAGCAGCAGCCAGATCCCCGGGGTGTCCCCGTGGTGCTCCTCCAACCACGCCTCCAGTTCCTCCCCGCCGTCGAACGCCATGACCGAGAGCCCCTCGACCGTCTCCACTGCACGCCCCTTCCCCGTCGTCGGACATTCCTGGTGACCAACCTTATGGACGGCGACCCGAAGGTGTCCGTCGCTTTCCCCACGACACGGGACCCGTACGCATCACCGAGCGCACAACCGGGGACGCGGCGCCCGAGGGCGAGACCGTCCCCGTCCCGGCGCGGCAGCGCGTACGATCTGCGGACCGCCGACCGGGGGCGGGGCCAGGGGTCCCTGCGGGAAGCGGGACCATCGACCTCGAACCCGTCACCCGGGCCGACGGACGCGTCCGCTTCGCCGTCCGCGGCGGCCGGGTCGGCCACCAGGACCCCCACACCGAGGAGCTCCGAGCCATGTCCTTCCTGGTGATCGGCGAATGCGTCGCCGACGTCGTCCGTGTTCCGGCCGGCTCCGGCGCCGGCGACCGGGTCCACCCGGGCGGCAGCCCCGCCAACGTCGCCTACGGCCTGGCCCGTCTCGGCCGGGACGTCACCCTGCTCACCCAACTCGCTGCCGACCCCGCCGGACGGCTGATCGCGGACCACCTGGAGGGGGCGGGGGTCCGCATCGAGATCGGAGGGCGCCCCGAGCGCACCCCCTCGGCCGTCGTCGGATTGGACGTGCACGGACGGGCCACGTACTCCTTCGACTTCGCCTGGACCCTGGAGGCCGGCACGACGGCCGAGGAGCGGCCGTCCCATGTGCACATCGGCTCCGTCGCCGCCGTCACCGCTCCCGGTGCGGCCGTGGTCCTGGCCGAGGTCGAGCGGCTGCGGCATCGCGCCACGGTCAGCTACGACCCCAACGTGCGGCCCGGGCTGATGGGGGAGCACGGAGCGGCCGTCGCCCGCGTCGAGGGCTGCGTCGCCCGGAGCGACCTGGTGAAGGCGAGCGACGAGGATCTTGCCTGGCTGTATCCCGGAGAGGATCCGCAGACGGTCGCGGCCCGCTGGCTGGCCCTCGGTCCGGCCGTCGTACTGGTGACCCTGGGCGCGGCCGGCTCGTTCGCGCTCACCCGGCACCACCCCCGTGCGGTCGTCGTCGAGGCACCCGTGGTCACCGTCGTCGACACGGTCGGTGCGGGCGATTCCTTCATGTCCGCCGTTCTCGACGCCCTCGTCGGGTGGGGGAGGGCGGCCCTCGACGGACTCGGTCCCGAGGCTCTCGTCGATCTGTTGCAGAGGGCCGGTGCAGCGGCGGCCGTCACCGTGGCCCGGGCCGGCGCACAACCGCCCGACCGGTCCGAACTGGACGCGGCGAGGAAGGAGCACGCCGTCAGGTCCGGGCGTGCGTCGTGATGTCCGAGGCGAACTGTTCGATCATTTCCGGCGTGACCGTCGGCCGGCACGCGGCGATGGCCTCCAGGTAGTCCGTGGTGTTCGCGCCGGGCGTCGGATTCTCGCCGCCACGAGGTCCGACCGCCACCAGGTCCCGCTCGAAGGACGCCTGGGCGGCGACGCGGGCCGCGTGCTCGATGTCGGCGGGGGTGAACAGCTCGCTTGCGAGGACCAGTTCGTCGATGTCGACGTTCGCGCGCCCGTCCGCGTAGCGGGACCAGATCGCCGCCCGCGCCGCCTTGTCCGGGGTGCCGACCGGAATGAGGTAGTCGAACCTGCCGGGGCGGAGGAAGGCCGGATCGAGGGAGCGGATCGAGTTGGTCGCGCAGACGAGCAGCCGTTCGTCCCGTTCGCGGAAGCCGGGTATCAGCTTGAGGAGTTCATTGGTGACCCCGTGCATGCCACCGGACCGAGCGGGTTCGGAGCGGACCGGCGCGATCTCCTCCACCTCGTCGATGAAGACGAGCACCCGCTCCAGCTCGCCGATCCGTGCGAACGCGGACCGCAGGGCGGCGGCGAGGTTCCCCTCGTTGGCGAGCCGGGACGGCAGGATCTCCACGAAGGGCCAGCCGAGTCGGGAGGCGATGCCGCGTGCGAAGGTGGTCTTTCCGGTGCCGGGCGGGCCGAACAGACAGACCGCGCGCGGTGGTCGCACCCCGTGCCGGGTGGCCCGCTCCGGCTCGGCGAGCGGCAGTACCACCCGCCGCTCGATGAGGTCCTTCTCCCGTTCCATTCCGGCGACCTTCGCCCACAGGTCGCCGGGGAGCAGCCGGCCGCCCAGGTCGTCGAGGAGCCCGGCGGCGGGCCCGTGCAGGGGCTCGACCTTCTCGAAATAAGCGACGGCGGGCTGGCGGGTGTACCCGGCGTTCAGCAGGCCCTCGCCGAGGAGTTCCTCCTCCGGCAGTACGTAAGCGATCCGCCCGACGCGGGCGGCGACCAGTCGCCGTTCCAACTCCACGAGCAGGGCGCTGGCCAGACCGCGGCCCCGCCAGGCCGAGGAGATCGCGACCCGCATCACCCAGGCCCGCTCGCCGGAGACACAGGCCAGTGCCGCCCCGATGGGGGCGCCCTGGTGGACGGCGACCACGGCCGGCTGGCCGTTGGTGAGGGCGCCGATGCACTCGGCGAGCGAGAAGACGGACTCCTGCCCGAGCTCGGCGGTGGTGTCGATCAGATGGACGACGGCGGCGAGATCGCTCTCGCGGTAGTCGTGGATGTGCCAGTTCACCGGTGGTACCGCCCCTCGTTCGTGCTGTTGCGGCGAGGCTAGGCGGGGCGGCGGGAGCGGGTCGTGCGCCATCGCGCACAAGGGGGCGCGGGCAAACGCTCCGTACCGGCTCTATGCGACTGCCCCCTTCAGCGCGAAACCCCCGGAAGAAGAACTTCCGGGGGCTCCGGCGAAGGACTGCGGACCGTCAGTAGGCCGGGGCCAGCTTCGGGTTCGGGCCGTGGGCGTTCTGCTGCTGCTCGCCCTCGGAGGCCAGGAAGACGATCAGGATGATCAGGCCCACCAGCGGGATCAGGCCGATGAGGAGCCACCAGCCGGAGCGCCCGGTGTCGTGCAGACGGCGGATGGACACGCCGAGGCCCGGGAGGAAGACGGCCAGTGCGTAGACGCCGTAGAGCAGCGGGGAGGTCCCGATCGCCGAGTCGATGAGCGAGATGACGAGCGCGGCGATCAAGTTGAACAGGAAGTACATCCAGAATTCCTTGCGGCGCGCCCGGCCGCTGAACACCGCGTACTTCTTGAGAACGTCGAGGTACCAGTTCATTCCGTCCCCCCGAGCACTGGGTTGCGAGCGGGATCCCGTCCCTGTGGAGCAAGCTCTACCCAGAACTGATGTGGCCGAAAGAGTGCGGGGCAATTCGTTACCGGGTGGTTGCCGTTCGCCCGTGGAGCGCGGTGAACGGCGGCACCTCCGGGGGTGGAGGTGCCGCCGTTCCGAGAGAGGATCAGCAGGTCTGGGGGAGATGTTCAGGGTGTCACGTCCTCCGCTTGCTCATGAGGAGCCCGCCCGCCGTCAGGGAGAAGAGGCAGACGCAGGCGCCGGTGATGACATTGCTGAGGATCATGCCGGTGTCCGGATTCCGCGAGACCACCCACGGCGAGACGATCAGCCACGCACCCAACAGCAGGACGACGAAGTTCAGGTCCTGCGACCGTTCGGGAGCCATCGACATGCACAGGCCGAGTACGGCGAGGGAGATGCCGACGATCAGGTTGCTGATGGCGAGTTCCGGACGGGCGGCGGAGAAGTGGACCGTCCAAGCAGAGATCGCGGTGTACACGCCGGCGAGGATCACGAGCTCCTCGACGGCCGTGACACCTCGGGTCTGGAGCATGCGGGTGTATCGGTCCCGCATTTCCGACGCGTCGGGGTGTCCCGTGATATCACCGTGACGGTGAGAGACGTCGGCCATGTGACTCGCCTCCTTCTGGCGTCGTGCGTGTCAGGCCGCTCGGCGACTTTCGTGTCGCGGCTCCATTGTGCGCTTATCTGGCCTTTATGTGTAGGTCTACCCCATAAGTGATGTGCACAGAAAAGGAGGTGCAGATCTGGGGGGTTCGGGCAAAGGTGCATGCCGTCCCAGGAATTCCTTGCACGGGTGGACCGCCACCCGTGTGAACGTGTGCGGCTGGCGCCGAAGCCCCGGCGTAGCCTGGAGGCGGACTCGGGGAGCGAACTTTTCCACCGCCGGGAGCGTGAGATGGCCGGCATCCTGCGAAAGAGTTTCGACGCCGCGGACGAGACCCGTCCCTTCGAGGAGGGCAAGGGCAGACTGGACCTGCTCACCGGTGGGAACGGCTCGGTGGGACGTGCCGTCTTCGAGCCGGGCTGGCAGTGGTCCAAGCACGTCAAGCCGATCGCCGGCACCGACAGCTGCATGGCCCGGCACATCGGGTACGTGATCAGTGGCCGGATGAAGGTGGCCATGGACGACGGGGAAACGGCGGAGTTCGGCCCGGGGGACTTCATGGAGATCGAGCCCGGGCACGACGGCTGGGTCCTCGGTGACGAACCCTGCGTGATCCTGGACTGGGCGGGCTACTCCGACTACGCCCTCCCGTCCTCCTCCTGACGGTTGCCGTCCGACCTCGCCCGAGGCGTGGTGCACCCCTTCCGGTGGCGGAAGGGTGAGCGTAGGCCCCACGCTCCCCGCCGCTGGCCAGTGCCTCGGTTCACCCCGCTCGCCTGCGGCAGTGGAGTGCGCCCCCGCCGCATGACGGTTCACCCCGCCGTCGGTCGAGAGGTGCGCACGGCGAAAGCGTGTCACGGTGGGGCCATGAACGTAGGGATCATTGGCGCCGGCCGTCTGGGCACGGCGCTGGCCGGACTCCTCGTCCGAGCCGGACACCAGGTGAAGATGGCCGGTTCCAGGGAACCGGAAAGTTTGGCGCCGCTCGTCGAGGAGCTCGGCGCGAGCGCCTCGGCCGGGACTCCCCAGGAGGCCGCCGACTTCGGAGACGTCGTCGTCCTGGCCGTCCAGTGGGACCAGAAGGAGAGCGCCGTCGCCTCGGTCTCCTCGTGGCTGGGGCGGACCCTGCTCGTTCCGGTCAACCCGCTGCGGGAGACGGTGAACGGTCTGGAGATCGCCGACACCGGAGGGCGTCCGCCCACCGAGGTCATCGCCGCCCTCGTCCCCGGTGCCATGGTGGTCAAGGGCTTCAACACCTATCTCGCCCCGACCCTCGCCGAGGACCCGGCGGTCAACGGCGGGCGTCGCATCGTCCTGCTCGCCGGCGACGACGCCGAGGCCAAGCGCAAGGTGGCCGAACTGGCCGACAGCGCGGGTTTCCAGGCCGTCGACACCGGGACCCTCGCCGAAGGTGCGCCCCTGTTCGACAGCGGTGGCCCGCTCAACGGGCTCGGCAGGGACCTCGTCGCCCTCTGACGGCAGACTGGAGCCGCCGCGCCCGGGCCGCCGCGCCCGGACGGGGCCGCTCCGGCGCCGCGTGCTAGGAGCACGTTCCGGTGATCAGCGCCGGGTTGGTCCTGTCATCGAATGATCGTTCCTCGGGTTCGAAATGCCAGGTCGTATTTCCGCCGGTGCCAGTGGCCCGCTCACGAGAGGGTCAGCGAAGGCTCGCGTTCCCGATCGCGGGCCTGTCCGTCTGACCGCTTCGCGAAAGGGCACAGCGCATGCACGTCGTCCCCGGGCTCAAGGTCCTGTACTTCGGAACTCCGGTGGTGCTGATCAGCTCACTCAACGAGGACGGCACGGCAAATCTCGCGCCGATGTCCTCGGCGTGGTGGCTGGGACAGTCCTGCATGCTCGGTCTCGGAAACAAGGCCCAGACCACCGCGAACCTGCTGCGGGAGGGCGAGTGCGTGCTCAACCTGCCCTCCTCGGCGATGGTCGGTTCCGTCGACCGGATCGCGCTCACCACCGGAAAGCAGGCCGTGCCGGACTACAAGAAGGAGCAGGGCTACCGGTACGAGCCGGACAAGTTCTCGGCAGCTCACCTGACCGAGCAGGCATCGGACCTGGTCCGGGCCCCCAGGGCCGCGGAATGTCCGGTCCAGCTGGAGTGCAAGGTGGTCTCGTTCCATCCCTTCGGCGGCCCCAAGTCGCATGCCACCGCCTTCGAGGTCGAGGTCCTTCGCGCCCATGTGGCGGAAGACCTGGTCATCCCGGGGACGCACCACGTGGACCCGCTCGGCTGGGACCCGCTGATCATGAAGTTCTGCGAGTTCTTCGGCGGCGGCCACAACGTTCACCCGTCGAAGCTCGCCGAGGGCTGGAACATGCCGCACCAGCTCCGGTCCACGGCCACCTGAGCAGGCGGCCGGCGGCGACCCACCCGTATCTCCTGGTCATGCGAGTGGGATGTCCACGGCACGCGCCACAGGGACCGGTCGTTCGAGGCCGAGCCGATGGAGCCGAATCAGACGCGGGCACGCCGCGAGGGCGGTGGGCAAGTGGTTCCGGGCGTTCGGCCCGCACCAGGTCCTGCTGCTGCCCCCGCTGCTGGACGACCGGCTGCCCGAAGACCACCCGGCCCGCTTCGTTGCCGGCCCGACGCGACCCGGCCACTCACTTGGCAGGCACGGTTCATGCGACCGAACCGGTGCCGGCGGCCACATCATCCAGCTGGCGCCGGTTGCTGAGACGCGCTCCTGGTACTCCAGTAGGATTTCTGCCGTCTGACCTGCGGGTTTCGTCGGGCGGCTGGAGTGTTGCGGTCTGCGGAGGAGTCAGGGGCGGGCTGGGGCGGGCCGCCCGTCGTCGGCACGGTCGAGGCCCTGGGTGCGGAGGGCGACGCCGCGCCGCTCCTGTTCCACCGTGGACGCTTCGGCCGCCTCAGTCCCTGACGCGCTCCTGGCGGGGCTGGTCGTCGGGCTCCAGAACGTACAGGTCCCAGGCGTCGGGGTCGCCGACCAGCACGTACAGCTTCGGGTGCTCGGGGGTCCCGAACACCTCCCAGGGGCCCAGGCTCCCCTCACAGGCGTCGACGGAGACCTCCACGCGCTGGGTCCACGACCCGTCGCCCGGATGGTGGACCCAGGTGCCGGCACCTGTGCAGGGCTGCCCCGCGTCGTGAAGGTCGTCGTCGAAGCCGAAGGCCTCGACCCCGTCGGCCGTGACCTTGCCGTCCGCCGTGAAGGTGATCCTGCCGTTGTTCCCGTCGGACCACGTCCCGGCGAGCCGTTCCGCGGTCAGCCGCGGAGGCTCGTACCCGACCCCGGCGTACAGGGCGACACCGGCGAGCGTGCCGGTGACGGCGACGCCGAGCGTCCCGTACATCGCCACCCGGCCGAACATCGCGATGCCGGACACCCACGGGCGGTCCGGCAGCACCAGCCTGCGGACGACCAGCGCCGGGACGCCGAGCGCCGCAGCGCCCGTGAACCACCCGATGAGGCCCGACGAGACGTTCTCCGGGAACCCGGCGGGCACCATCGGCTCTTGGGGAGTATCGGAGCGGAATTTAGCGGTAGCCGCTGATCACTCCGCTGACTGTGCGGGGCGGGGTAGAGCCGGCGTGCTGTCCGTCTCGCCGAGCGTGGCCCGGCCGCCTTTCAGTTCGGGTACGTACTTGTAGATCGTGTTGCGGGAGACGTCGAGGAGCTTGGCGATCGAGGTGACGGTGTTCTCCGGGCGGGTGAGCAAGTCGCGGGCGTGACGGATCTGTTCCTCGGTCATGGCCGGCGGGCGGCCGAGGCGGGCGCCACGGGCGCGGGCTGCGTCCAGGCCCTCGTTGGTGCCTTGGACGATGAGTTCGCGGATGAACTCCGCCAGGGCCGCGAACACGTGGAAGACCAGGCGCCCGCCGGGCGTGGTCGTGTCGAGCGCCTCGTGCAGCGAGGTGAAGCCGACGCCGCGCTTGCGCAGGCCGGACACGATCGCGATGAGGTCCTGGATGGAACGGCCGAGCCGGTCCAGCGACGGGACGACGAGGGTGTCGCCCGCGCGCAGGTAGTCGAGGGCCTTCCACAGTTCCTCGCGTTCGGCGTTCTTGCCGGACTTCTTGTCGGAGAAGATCCGGATGCAGCCCGCTGTGTTGAGTGCATGGATCTGCCGGTCGAGCAACTGCCCTTTGGTGGACACGCGTGCGTATCCCACGAGGCTGCCGGTCCGTACGGCCGGAACGGGTGCGAGGAGATCGGAGGTGTCGTCGTCCTGGGGTGGCTGCACCTGCCAGATCGTACAGAAAACGGTGTCCCTCAAGTTCTTGAGCACATCGACTTTCTGACACCGTTTTATGGGCATGATCCGGCGCCGATCCAGTCGCGCGTCCCCGCGTATTGATCTTGCTCATCAATCGGTCGATTCCCGAACAAGATCAAGTGGAGGGCGGTGCTCGTCACGGTTCCCGATCAGCGTCGGCATGCGGGGCCTCTTGCAATGGGAAGGTCATCAGGCTCATGCCCACGGGGATCGTTCCGGGCGCGCGGGGCGGGCGCGCGGCGTCGTGGAGTTCGGCCGCGACATCGGCGAGCCGCTGCCTGGCCGCTTCCCACACCTCCGGCGCCACCCACAGTTCCGCGTCGACCGTTACTCCCTTGCCGTCTGGAGCCCGGCGTGCGGCGCGCTGTTGAAGGGTGTGCGCCAGGGTCGCTGCCAGCATCCGGGCCCCATCGTGGCGGTCGGACAGCGGGGAGCCGTGGACGGTTCGGTAGCGGCGCTCCCGGCCTCCGCGGCGGGTGCGTTCCTCGGCCAGTTCCACCAGACCGGCGGCATCCAGGCGCCGTAGGTGCCGGCTGGCCAGGGCATGCGAGATGTCCAGCTCACGAGCGAGTTCGGCGGCGGACATCGGTCCGGGCCACATGAGCGTGAGCATCCGCAGCCGTACGGGATGGGCGAGGGCCCTCAGGACGGGGTCTGCGTCGGTCACGCCAGTCAGTAAAGCGCATGTCGCCACCACGGCACCCTACTCCCAACCATTCTGTTGGGGGTAGGGTGCCGAAGCCTGTGGAGCGAGATCATCAAGGGGGGCCGCATGGCCATGGGACTGTTCACGGTGCTGCGGGACCGCAACGCCCGTGTCTACCTGACGGGAGTGATCGTCTCCGGTTTCGGGGACTCGGCCATGCTTCTGGCCTCCGGGGTCTGGGTGAAGGAGCTAACTGGTTCCGACAGCCTGGCCGCCCTGGTGGGTTTTTGCGCCTGGGCGCCGGCCCTTGCGGGACCGTTCCTCGGCAACGTGGCCGACCGGATGCGCCGCCGCACGCTCCTGATCGCCACGAGCCTGGTGCTGGCCGCTGTCATGACGGCACCCATCGCCGTGCGCTCTCCGGAGGATGTCTGGCTGCTCTTCGCCGTGCTGACCATGGTGGGCACGGGAACCGTGCTCATGGACGCCGCTGAGACCGCGTTGATCGCCTCCGCGATACCGGGCGACATACGCGGGGACTTCAACGGCCTGTCCCGGGCCGCGATCGAGAGCACCAGCCTGCTCGGCCCTCTGATCGGCGCTGGCCTGTTCACTGTTCTGGGCGGCCCGACCGTCGCCCTGCTGAACGCGCTGTCCTTCCTGCTGGGCGCGGCCGCCTTCAGCCTGATCCGCGTGCGTGAAGCCGCGCCCGCACATCGGCCACGGCGGAACTGGACCGCCGAGACCGCCGAAGGCATTCGCTACCTGTGGCGGCACAGGACGCTGCGAGCCCTGGTCGTCGCAGGCGGTTGTGCCATGGCGGCATCAAGCCTCAGCAGTACGGCGACCTACGCACTCCTCGATACCGGGCTGCGGCAGCCCGCGGCATTCGCCGGCGTTCTCAGCTCGGTCCAAGGGCTCGGGTCGGTCATCGGCGGTCTGGCGACCGGGGCGCTCATGCGCCGCGTCCCGGCCCGCCTCCTGTCAGTGCTCGGCCTCACGCTCTTCGCCCTCGGGGCACTGGCCCGGATCACCGGCTTCCTCCCCGTGGTGGTGGCCGGCAGCCTGCTCATCGGTCTGGGCCTGCCCTGGCCACTCATCAGCGCCCTGACCACGGTCCAGAAGGAGACACCGGACGAACTGCTCGGCCGGGTGGCGGCCACCGCGAACACGCTGGTATTTGCACCGACCGGGCTCGCCATCCTCGCGGGCACAGCACTGGTGGCCACCCTGGACTACAGAGTTCAACTCCTCGCAGCCGGTGTGCTCGGCCTGACGACGGCCGTACTGCTCGCGATCACCGGCCGTCCCCGCGCCGTACCACCCGCCGGGCCGAACGCGAATCACCGGCCGCACGAAGCCGACGCCGCCAAGAAGGGATGAACGATGCAGGACGACCCGAGGGCCGAGGAGTCCCACACGCTCCTCCCCTCCCCGCAGGTAGTGGCTCTCCAGGAGTACACGCCCGCCGACCTGTGCGACATCGCCGGGGACGACCGCGATCCGTTTGAAGTCTCCACTCTGGGGCTGACCTGGCGCCCCAAGGAACAGCACTTCGGCATCAGGGCGGAGAACCGCCTGGTGGCCCATGCCGGCTGGGTCGCCGTACCCGTCTCCGTCGCCGGCACCACTTTGCGGGTGGCCGGCCTGGGGGGCGTGATCGTTGCACCGGAACTGCAAGGCCGCGGCTTGGCGAGGCTTGTCGTGTCCGCAGCTATGGCCCAGGCATCGGCACAGGGCCTGGAGTCCGGTCTCCTGTTCTGCCGCCCGGATCGTATGCCTGTCTACCGAAAGATGGGATGGACTCCTCTACCCACCGACGTCACAGTCCAACAACCCGGCGGCAACCTCACCATGCCCCTGCCGGCCATGTGGACGTCCCTTGGCGCCGCAGTGCCGTGGCCTCCTGGGGCGGTCCGCCTCCTGTCGCTGCCCATGTGACCCTGACAGGGGCACACCCAGGACCAGAACGTCCCGGCGCGAAGAGCCGTTCCGAGTTCTGCAGCCCCCGCAGGGATCCAGCGCTCTATTGCTCCTCGAAGTCCTCATCTGTGGCACGGGGGTCACGCAGGGGGCGCAGGCCCGGCTTCGACGGCCGGGTGAAGGCGTAGCGGCCGAGGAAGTTGATGTGGTCGTACTGGAGCGGGGAGAGCCGGGCGAGCAGGTCGTCGGTGACGGGGAAGCCGTCGGCGGAAAGCTGCTTGACGGCAGCGTCGATGTAGAAGCTGTTGAACAGGACCACGGCGTTGAGCGCCAGGCCCAGCGCGCCAAGCTGGTCTTCCATGCCCTCGCGGTAGTGCTGGCGCAGTTCGCCGCGCTGTCCGAAGAAGATCTTCCGGGCGAGGCGGTGGCGGGCCTCGGTGACGTTGAGCTGGGCGCCGATCATCCGCCGGTATCCCTCGTCAGAGACGAACTGGAGCAGGTGCAGGGTCTTGAAGATCCGTCCGTAGTGGGCGAACGCGTCGCCCAGTCCGGTCGGCTTGCCGTCCCGGGAGAGCATGCGGATCAGGTCGTGGCCCCGAACCTCGCCGAGGGTCAAGGAGCCCGCCACACGAAGCATGTCGCCCCAGTGGGCGCGGATCCGGTCCAGACGGATGGTGTGGTTCGAGGCCGGCTGGAGCGGCCCGTAGTCGGCGGCGGTGTTGGTCCGCCACAGCCGGGCGTCGGAGATGTCGGCGATTCTCGGGGAGAACTGGTAGCCGCAGATCGCGAACAGGCCGAAGACGATGTCGGAATACGACGCGGTGTCCGTGATGACGGTCTCCGGCTTCGGACCACCGTCGCGGGCGTGGATGGCGTCCAGGATGAACAGCGAGTCGCGCAGCGTGCCCGGCACGACCACCCCGCCCAGCCCCATCACCTGGTCGTTGACCACGTTCAGCCAGGTGGCGCCCTTGTGCCGCAGGCCGAAGTAGCGGGGATTCGAGCCCGCGTAGAGCGTCTGCACGGGGACGGTGAAACGGACGCCGTCGGCGGAGGCGACCAGGCCGCCGCCCCACGCCCGCACGACATCAATCTTCGCCTGTGCCTCGATGAACAAGCCGCTGGCCGCCGAGATGTTCTCCGCCCGGAAGTAGCCCTGATCAACCTGGACCAGGCGGCCCCGTGTGAGCGCCGGGACGTCCGGCTTGACGACTGGAGTCATCCCGACGTTGCACGCCTCGCTCAGCAGCACCGCGCACAGGCTGGTGGTGAAGCCCTCCATGCCGGAGTCAGCGCCGGAGATGTGCGTGAACGCGTCCGCCATCCCGGTCAGCTCGGCGACCTCCAGCAGCAGCTCCGGGAAGTCGACCTTCGGCAACATGCCGTTGACCAGCTGACGGAACGGCGGCATGAGCTTGGGCTCCTCGGCCTTGCCGAGCTTGGCCAGCTTCAGCTTCCCGCCCACCACCTCCAGCGCACTATTGCCCGGCAGCCCTGCGGCGACCTGGACGTACGCGGCGTGCAGGGCGGAAGCAAGTTCGGCGAGGTGTCCGGCCGGTTCGCTCTCCAGACCGAGCGCGGTGAGCACCTTCGGCTCGGCCGTTCTCCACTTCTCCCCGGCCAACAGCTTGGCACGGGGGTCGCCCCAGCGGTCGCCGTCTCTGGCGAACACGTCCCGTCGCCGCAGGGAGCGGTGCAGGTGCTCCAGGACACAGAACGAGTACGCGGCCTTGTCGACCACGCCGTGCGGCAGATTGGGATTGGCGAACACCAGCCGCCGCCACGAGCCGGTCACCAGGTCGGAGGCGACTTCCTCGGCACTGACCTTCTTGCGGCCGATCAGGTCCGGCAGCTGCTTGAGGGCCTTCACGACCGGGGCGCCGGCCTCGACCGCGCCGAAGTCGATGACCTCGACCAGGAGGCGGATGAAGCCGCGCACGGTGCCGTAGCGGGCGACCAGTTCGGCCCGCCACTCCACGTCGTCGTCCCCGTCGGTGTCCGGGACCACCGCGGCGATGGTGGCGAGCGCCTCGGCCAGCTGCTCGCGCGGCACGACCTGCTCGATCGCCGACCACGCGTCGACCACGGAGACGAGTTCGCCGGTGTCGGTCGCGGGTGGCGTCGCCATCAGCACGTCTACCGCCGCGGCGACCTTCTTCGCGGCCTTGCGCAACTGAGGCAGGGCCCTGAGCTTGGCGTCGTTGCACATCCGCTCGGCCTTCGCGAGCAGTTTGGTGGCCATCAGCGCGTGCAGCAGGTCGAGCGCGTCGTCGACCGTCGCGGTCTCCAGGTGCCGCACGGTCGCCAGCAGGGTGGCGGTCTGCCGGGTCACCTCCAGCCGCTTGAGCGTCGGCGCCTTCGAGGTCAGACCGTAGCGGGCCAGCCCGGTCATCCGAGCGGCCGGCACCCGCCCGGCGTCGACTGCGCCGGCACCCAAGCCCCGCACCTCACGGGCGCGGTCCAGGGCCAGCTGCATGGCCTTGCCCGACACCTTCATCGGGCCCAGCCGCAACCGCTCCAGCTCCGACACCCGCTTCTTCTCGGGTACTTCGAGCAACCGGACCATCTCGGTGCGCAGATCGTACGGCACCGCCTCGTACAGCGCGGCGTGCAGCCGGTCGTTCTCCTCCTGGCGGACCGCGGCCACCATCCGGGCCAGCGTCGTGACCCCGGGCAGCAGCACCCGGTTGTTCACCAGCCACACCACCGCCCGGTCGAACAACGCGCGCGGCCCCTCCAGCGACGACCACACCCGCGCCGCCAGAAACTCCCGCAGCTCCTCCTCGCCCGCGGCAAACTCCCGGTAGTCGTACTCGTCCCGGATCTCCCACGCATGCTCGTACGCCGTCTGCGAGCGCGCCCCGTACTCGGCGAAGTGCTCGTCATCGATCCCGAGCTGCTCGGCGACGAATCGCACCACGGAGGCCGGGACCGCCGTGGGGTCCTCGGTCAGGAAGGTGCCGAGCATCCGCACCGTGCCCCATTGCACCGCCCATCCCAACCGCGTCGCCGGACGGCGCTTTGCCCACGCCAGACCCAGGGCCTTGGTGTCCAGGCGGAAGAACTGTTCCAGCTCGCCGGGCGACAGCTCCGTGGCGAACCGCCCATAGCGGGTCTCTTGCTCGACAGACAGGTACTCAACAGGCATGCCGAGGAACGTACGGCCCGCTGACCAGCCAAAACAGGCACGTCACTGAACCGGAATCAAGATCGCCCCGCTACCGCTAATTTCCGTTCCGATACTCCCCGAGGGCACCATCGACGCCGAGACGAGCCCCGGCAGGGTTCCGCCGCCGGCCGCCAGGAGCGGGATCCACCACCAGACGTCACGCCCCGAGACCGTGCGGCCGAGCCATCCGGCGAGGGCCACGAGCGGCATCACCACGGCGACCGACAGCAGCACGGCGCCGATCGCCCCGGCCGCCACTCCGATCAATCCCATGACGAACAGGAAGAGGATGTTGAACAGGTTGTAGCCGAGGGCCGGGACCTCCTGGGTCTCCGTCCACACGTAGAACACGATCGACCCGATCACGGCCTCGAAGAACAGCACCGAGACCGACGCCGTGAACGCCGAGCCGAACCGGTCTCTCACCCGCACCGGCGTCTGCGCTCGGGGCGGAACCCGTGTCTGCCACGGGGCCCCTGCCTGCACCTGATCCCGCATTTCTGAACGCATTCGAATCCCCTCCGCCGTGCATCATCCTTCATGCGCGGCGGAGCTGTGCCCCTGGGGTCGCCCAGCACTCCAGCTGCCCGGTGAAACCCGCAGGTCAGACATCAAACTCCGGCCGGATTACTAGCCGTAGGCGTCCGTCACGCAGTCGGTGCCGCAGTGCCCGTGTTCGAAGCGACGGCGGAGTGCCGCTGCTGCCTGGCGGCGTTCGACCCCGGTGTGTCCGTACCGCTCCTCGGTCATGCGCATCACCGCCTCGACGGTGACGATCGCCGGTTCGCCCTCGCCCGCGGACCTGCGGGCCGCCGCGATCACCTGGTCGGCCGCCCGTTGGAGGTCGCGGGCGTACTCGTGCTCGGCGAAGGAGCGTGCCCGTGAAGCGGCGAACGGTCGTACGGCCCGGCCCTTCCAGGTCACTCCGGCCGTCATCAGGCCCACGCCGAGCAGGGCGACGAACACCCCCACCAAGGCATCGGGGCCCCACTTCACTGCCGGTCGCCTCCCCCTCGAACCGATGGGTCCGGTACGCGGCCCGAGTCTAGCGGTCGGCGTGCTCCGGTCGGTCCCGTGTCCGAACGGTGTCCGGAAGCGGAGTGGGCCCATGGATCCACGTACTTTATTGACACGTGTAAGTGCACGATGGAAGGCTTCCCCTCCGGCCCCGTGTCCGCGCAGAAGGAGCAGCCCCCCATGAGCACCATCGTCACCACAGCCCGAGGGCCCGTCCGCGGCGAGCGCCGTGCCGACGGCAGCATGCGCTTCCTGGGAATCCCGTACGCACAGCCGCCGGTGAGCGAGCTCCGGTTCGCTGCCCCGGTGCCGCCGGAGCCGTGGTCGGAACCGCTGGACGCGACGGAGTACGGGCCGACGGCGCAGCGACGTCCCTTCGCGGAGGTGACGACGATCCCGGAGCCGTCGATCCCCGGTGCCGGGGTGCTGAACCTGAACGTGTTCACTCCGACGCCGGAACCGGAAGCGGCTCTGCCCGTCATGGTGTGGATCCACGGCGGGGGGTACGTGGCGGGTTCGGCGGCCAGTCCGTGGTACGACGGAGCGGCATTCAACCGCGACGGAGTGGTGCTGGTCTCGGTGGGGTACCGGCTGGGGATCGAAGGGTTCCTGCACCTGGAGGGTGCCCCGGACAACCGGGGGGTGCGGGACTGGATCGCGGCCCTGGAGTGGGTGCGGGACAACATCGCGGCCTTCGGCGGCGATCCGGCCAAGGTGACCATCGCCGGCCAGTCGGCGGGCGGCGGCGCCGTGCAGATCCTGCTCACCGTCCCGTCGGCGCAAGGGCTCTTCCGCGGCGCCATCTCCGCCTCCGGCGCGGTCGTGCGCCCGGACGGTCCCGAGGTCGCCCGGGCGGCGGCCCGATTGCTGACGTCCCGCACCGGGGTCCCCGCCACCGCCGCCGCCCTCCGCGACCTCACCGACCAGGAGCTCCTCGACCTCCAGCACCGCATGTCGGAACCCGGCCCCGACCTCGCGGGCCTGCCGCCGATGCTGCCCCTCGCACCCTTCGCCGACGGCGAGCTGATTCCCGTTCCGGTCCTGGAGGCCCTGACGGCTGGCGGGGCGGGAGCCGAGGTCCCGCTGATGCTCGGTTTCACCGAGGACGAGTTCACGATGTTCCCCCCGCCCGACGGCGTGCCGCTGCCCGTCCTCCTCGGCGGCCTCGGTCTCGACCCGGCCGGGACCGCCGCCTTCGTCAAGGAGTACGAAGCAGCGGGAGCGGACCGGCTCTTCGGTCAGGCGCTCACGGACACGATCTTCAGGGCCCCGAACCTTGCCGTCGCGGACGCCCGTGCCGCCCGTGAACACCCCACGTGGTTCTATGAGTTCCGTTGGTGCTCGCCGGCAGCAGGCCAGGCCTTCCACTGCCTGGACCTGCCCTTCGCCTTCGACCACCTCGACGCCGAAGGGGTCGTGGCCATCGCCGGGAACGAGCCGCCGCGTGCCCTCGCCGACGCCCTCCACCGCGCCTGGGTCGCCTTCGTCAGGGACCAGGACCCGGGCGCCGACTGGCCGCGCTACACCGCGGGGGAGCGCATCACGAAGATCTGGGACGCGGAGCCCCGGACCGCCGAGGACCCCCTGCGCGCGATCCGTGCACTCCAGCTCCCCTGAGTCCTCCGGTTGCCCCGGGAACCGTTCGACGCCCGTGGACCGGACGGGCCCCGCCCGCTCCTGAGCGGGGGAGCCTCACGCCGTGGCACGCGCCCCGGCCCGGGCCCGAAGCGCGCCCGGTGCGTCATCCGCCCGCCCCGTCAACGAATCGGCGCCCGGCCCGATGGCCTAGCATCGCGCGCAGCCCACCGCACCCGCTTCGGACGGATCGGAACGCCCATGACGAAGGACCTCGTCGACCTCTCCACGCCGCTGATCGCCGACGCCTGTCTGCGGCTCGGGGAACCGCTGCGTGCCGCGCCCGCCGGGATCGTTCCCGTCGTGGCGGGGAGTCGGGTCGCGGGCCGGGTGCTGCCCGTGCGTCACTACGGCAGCGTCGACGTCTTCTTGGAGGCCCTCATCGACGCCCGTCCCGGAGACGTCCTGGTCATCGACAACGCGGGCCGTCGCGACGAGGCGTGCATCGGTGACCTCGCCGTCCTGGAGGCCCGTGCGGCGGGAGTGGGCGGTGTCGTGGTCTGGGGACTGCACCGGGACACCCCGGACCTGATCGGGATCGGACTCCCCGTCTTCTCGTACGGACGCCACGCGCCCGGCCCCGTGCGCCTCGACGAGCGGGACCCGGACGCGCTGACCACCGCACGGTTCGGTGACCACCAGGTGACCACCGCCGACCTCGTGTTCGGTGACGACGACGGCGTGGTCTTCGTGGCGGCCGACCGCGCCGATGCCGTCCTGGAAGTGGCCGGGGCACTCTTCCGCACGGAGCGGGAGCAGGCCCGGCTGATCCGGGCGGGGGAGACCCTACGGACGCAGACCCGCTTCGACGAGTACCTCGTGCGCCGGGCCGAGGACCCCTCCTTCACCTTCCGCCAGCATCTGCGCCGGATCGGCGGAGCGATCGAGGAGTGACCGGGGAGTGACCGAGGAGTGCTCCCGCCGGCGGGCCGGGCGGCTCAGCCTTCGAAACCGACGGTGCCGTCCGGCAGGATCGCCTCCACCCGGGCGCCGTGCTCCACGGTCCGGCTCACCGTGCAGAACTTCTCGTGCGTCAGGCGCACCCCGCGGGCGAACACCTGGGCGGCCTTCGGGTTGTTGTCCGGCAGCTCGAACTCGTAACTGACCCGGATCCGGCCCAACCGGCCGGGCTCCTCCGGGTCCGACACCGCCTCCACCACGATCGCCAGGTCTTCGTGGTCCACGGCCCGGGCGGTCCGGTCGATGACGAGGCCGCCGCACCCTCCCATCGCCGCGAGCAGCAGTTCCACCGGGGTGAAGGAAGGCTGGGCGTCCGCGTCGTCGGCGGCGGCCATCAAGACCTCCGCGCCCCGGTCGTTGCGGGCGGTCCACTTCCGGTATCCGGTGCGGACGGTCTCGATCCGGTAGTCGGCCATGGCGGCGGAGCTCCTTCGTCGGCGTGCGTGTTCTCGTACGGTACGCGCCGGGAAGGCGCGGCCCGTGGCCGGTCGCCCCGTGCCGTGCGCACCGTCAGCTGAGTAGCACGGTACGGAGGGACTGAGTACGCCGACCGATGCGGTGACGACCGTCCGCCGGTGGAATGGGGCCATGCCCTTCGACGCCCGGCGCATCCGCCCCCTCCGCCACGTGGCCGCCACCGGAACGGCCCTCGCGGTGGCCCTCGGCCCCGTGGTGCTCGGCGCCCTGCTCGCCAGGTCGGTCGGTGGGGATCCGATGGCCTCCGTGAACGCTCTGATCGCGGGGGGCGGTCAGCGCGCCCGGATCTCGCGCGCCCAGCTCCGCTCGGGCGCCGGCCTCCGGCCCGGTGCGCGTCCGCGGGGCGGCGGCCCCACGAGGAGACCCGACTCGGCCACGCGCCTTCCGTGCCAGGAGGAAGGCCGGCGGGGTCTTCTCCGCGGGGTCCGGCTCCCGCACCAGGCGCGCCGACTCGACCGGGTCCGCCGACGCCAACAGGCCCGCGACGCGGTCGGGTGACCGGCGGTACACGTCGAGGCCGCCCCCGTGGCCGTACGCCTGCTCAAGCCGTACCCGCTCGTCGCCCACCTCGAAGGCCACCAGCGCGTACCCGCCCGGCGCCACGACCCTGTGGAACTCCCGGAACGAAGCGATGGGTTCACCTTCCGGCATGTGCACCGTCGAGTACCAGGCGAGCACCCCGCCGAGGGAACCGCCGGGCAGGTCGAGCGCGCTCATGGAGCCCACGTCGAAGCGCAGTTCCGGGTGGGTGTCCGGGCGACCGCGGTCATCCCCGGTGACAGGTCCACACCGAAGGCCTCGGCGCCGAGACGCCTCGGACGGGAGGTCACCCGGCCCGTACCGCATCCGAGGCCGGCGATCGTGCGGGGGCCGCCCGCGGCCTCCACCCCCTCCACCCAACCGGCGAGCACCGCCCGGCCCAGCGGCGTCCGCGCCAACTGGTCGGAGGGCAGACGCTCGTGGTCGACGGCGACGGTGTCGTACGAGCGACGGGTGGCGGTGAGGTACGCGGCTTCGGCCATGGGCGGCACCCCACGGCCCCGGTGTCCGGCGAACCGGCCCCGGAAGCAGCCGCCATGAGCGATGATCGTCGTCTCCGGGGCCTCCGGCGGCAGCGGGGCGGGCCCATGGCGAAGGGGCACACCGAATGGCGAGGCGGGACTCCACAGGGGACGGCCACCACACGAGTGGCACGGACGGAGCCGGCCCTCCCGTCCGGCACACCGGGCACGCCCCCGACACCGGGCACGCCCCCGACACCGGGCACGCCCCCGACATCGGACGCCGGCGGTTCCTCGGTTACGTGCTCGCCGCACCCACCCTCACCGTCGCCGCCCGGATCGGAGGAGAGGCCCTCGCACCGCAGGAGGCCGCGGCCCTGGTCCCCTCACCGCCGGGGCCGGCCGAACTCCTCGACCTCAACGAGCTGCTCACCGTTGCCGCCCTGCCCACCAGCAACCTCATCTCCGTCCGCGTCGACGCCGACGGCACGGCCCGCTTCGCCCTCCCGCGCGCCGAGGTCGGCCAGGGCATCACCACCTCCAGCGCCATGATCCTCGCCGAGGAACTCGACCTGCCCCTCGACAGGGTGAGGGTCACCCTGGCCGACGCCCGTCCCGAACTGCTCTTCAACCAGCTCACCGGCAGCTCCAACACCACCCACTCCACCTACACGCCCATCCGGGTCGCCGCCGCCCTCGCCCGGGCCCGACTGCTCCACGCCGCCTCCCTCGTCCTAGGCGAGGCCGTCGACACCCTCACCACCAAGGCCGGCGCCGTGGTCTCCCCGACCGGCACGGTGCTCGGCTACGGGGAACTGGCTGCGCGAGCCGCGGCCGTCACCGACACGGCGGTGGAGGTGACCCTCAAGGACCCCGGCGGCTTCCGGGTGATCGGCACCGGACAGCGACGGGTGGACGCCCTCGAAGCGGTCACGGGGCGGAAGCGGTTCGCCATGGACCTCCAGGTGCCGGACGCGCTGCCCACCATGGTCTGCCGTCCGCCCACCATCAACGGCACGGTCCGCTCCGTGACCAATCTCGCCGAGGTCCGGGCGATGCCCGGCATCACCGACGTCGTCACCGTCTCCACCGGTGTCGCCGTCCGCGGCCGGACCTTCGGCCAGTGCATCGACGCCGTCCGTGTCCTTAGGGTCGACTGGGGCCCGGGAACCGTCGAGGGGGCCTCGGACGCCACCGTCCTGGGGGAGCTCCATCGGGCCGAGCTCCCCCTGGTGGTGCCGCCGCTGCCGTTGCTCACCAAGGCCGTGGACGCCCGCTTCACCTTTCACTTCGCCAGCAACGCCGCCCTGGAGACCAACTGTGCGATCGCCGACGTACGGGCGGACTCGGCGGAGATCTGGTCCTCCCTGAAGTCCCCGATCGTCGCCCAGGAGCAGATCGCCCTCGCCCTGGGGCTGCCACCCGCCGCCGTCCGCGTCCACGTGACCGAGGGCGGTGGTTCCTTCGGCCGACGGCTGTTCTCCGACGCGGCTCGTGAAGCCGCAGAGATCTCGCGGGCCCTCGGCAAGCCCGTGAAGCTGATGTGGCACCGCAGCGACGACTTCCGCCAGGGCCGTACGCACCCGATGTCCACGTCGAGGGTGCGGGCCACGTACTCGCTCGGCGAGGTCCTCACCTACGAACAGCGCCACACCTCCGTGGCCACGGACTTCGGACACGGCATCGGCGAGGTGCTGACGGCGGAGGCGGCCCGACTGCCCGTCGCCGACCTCACCTTCTCCGAGACGATGTTCCAGCTCACCCAGGTCAGCCCCTACCACCTCGGCGTCACCACCCAGCTCCTCGCCGAGACCGACACGGGCTTCAACACCGGCTCCATGCGGAACATCTACTCGCCCAACGTCCGCTGTGCCCAGGAGCTCGTCATGGACGAACTGGCCCGGCGGACGGGGCAGGACGGTTACGAGATGCGACGGCGGCTCCTGAAGGACGCGCGCACCCGCGCCGTCCTCGACAGGGTCGCCGAGGCGGGCGCGTGGGGCCGGAGCATGCCGGCCGGCACGGCCCAGGGCCTCGCCGTCCACACCGAGTACCATTCCGCCCTCGCGGTCCTCGCCGAGATCGACTGCCGGCCCGGGACCGTCGGCCGGAAGGTTCCCGACGCCTACACCGGGCCGCGCGTGACGAAGGTGGTCTGTGCCGTCGACGTCGGCCTCGCCGTCAACCCGCGCGGTCTGGAGGCCCAGATGATGGGGGGCATCGCCGACGGCATCGCCCTCGCCCTGACCTCAGGACTCCACCTGCGCGACGGGGCCTTCCTGGAGGCCAGTTGGGACCAGTACTTCTACACCCGGCAGTGGAACGACCCGCCCGAGCTGGAGGTCATCGTGATGCCTCCGAGCAGCGACGAGCCGGGCGGCGCGGGGGAGCTCGCCGTCGCCGGTGCCATGGCCGCCGTCGCGTGCGCCTACGGCCGGGCGACCGGCACGATGCCGACGGTCTTCCCCGTCAACCACGAGGAGCCGCTCGCCTTCACGCCTCTGCCACTCGTTCCGCCCGTTCCGGCCTCGCCCACCGACGGCCGCACCCGCACCGTCTGAGACCTGGAGCCCCCGTGCCGCAGCACACCTTCATCCTGAACGGCAAGGCCGTCACCGCCGACGTCGAGGGAGACGTCCGGCTCCTCTGGGTCCTCAGGGACGTCCTCGGAGTCACCGGACCCAAGTACGGTTGCGGGGTCGGCGTGTGCCGGGCCTGTACGAGTCACCTCAACGGCAGGGCCTTCACGCCCTGCGCCGTGCGCGTCGGGGACGTGGCCCCCACGGACGAGATCACCACCATCGAGGGGCTCGCGGACACCGTGGCCAGCGAACTCCACCCGATGCAGGAGGCATGGCTCGATCTGGACGTCGCCCAGTGCGGCTACTGCCAGCCGGGTCAGATCATGGCTGCGGTGTCGGCGGTGCACCGGGCCAGAGAGGCCGGCCGCGAAGTCACCGAGGCCGATCTGGACGTGCTCCGGAACATCTGCCGGTGCGGCACCTACCACCGCATCCGGCAGGCCGTCCTGGAGGGCGCCCGCCGGATGGAGTGACGGACGGCTCCGCCGCCGTGCCCCCACTCGGTTGCGCATCAC
>NZ_JBHYMF010000042.1:0-46969 GCF_042742855.1 Streptomyces sp. NPDC058877
CGGATCGCCCGAGCTGCCCTCGTCGTCCTGCAGCTCGAACACGGCCGCACCGCCTGAATGAAGATCACAAACCGTCACGAGACGTTACCGAGAAGGGTTCACTGACTGTGACGACTGACGCACTCGACCCCGGACTGAATGGGGATTACCCGTACTTCCCGCGCGACGCCGAGGGGCGCCCCGTGTGGTCCGACACTCCCCACGGCGAAGAAGAGGGCACCGTGATGCCCCGGGGCGTTCAGCGGATGCGTGACCCTGCGCGGCCCGGTCGGGTTCTACTCGTGGACGTCACGCCTCGCCGGCCGGACGGGACACTCATTCAGCCGCCGACCATTCCGCCCCAGGGAACGACGCCCTCATAGGGCTGGGCGTGCGGAGAGCGTGGGGGCTGCGCAAGGTGGTGCAGCTCCCACCGTGTCCGCATCCGTCGCGCCCGGAGCCGACGACGAGCGGCCCGGAATGACGCTGCGGCACGGCTCCGCCGGATCATCGAGCGGAAGGGGACCGCGTGGTGTGACTGGTGCCTGGACGACTTCCCCACGGTGGACGTGGACCATGCGCGGCCCCTCTCGATGGGAGGGACCGACACGGACGGAAACGCTCATGTGTTCTGCCGGGGGTGTCACCAGCTCAAGACGGCGACGGAGTTCGGGGCGTCAGGCTTGCCTGATTTCCAGACTCCCCCTGCTGCATATGCGGTGTCCAGATGCTAGAAGACGATGTCCTTGGCGGCGTCTTGGAATTCATTCGTCACCGCACCGAACTCGTTGTTCTGTCCGCTAAAAAGCGAGTCGCCATGTGCGTCAAGGGCGAAGTTGTACGACTGGTCCAGCACCTTTCCTCCCGAGTCCCCGGCCCCAATCGAATCGGCGTGCGCAGTGCTGGTGAAGGACAGGGCGGCCCCTGCAAGGGCAATGGCGGCAAGTGCGCGCTTGGTGTTGTTCATGCCTCACCAACGATCTTGGACCTGTCGGGTCACGTTCAACACTGCCCCCTGCGTAACGAGGTGTGTCCGTGCCCGGTAGACCCCGCCCTCCGTGCTCGGTACCCGAGTGCCCTGCTGGTCGCTCGGGGCGTGTCCGATCCGGACGCATTCTCTCGGCTGCGTCCGCTGTGTGCGGCGTGCCATAACCGCGAGACGGCACGCCACCAGCCCGGCGGATGGGCTGCCGAGCGGGTCAAGCCTCGCCGCTGGTGACGCCGACCAGGGGGTAACTCCCCTCCCTCCCGTCAAAAGATCGTGGGGGAGACAAAAAACTCGCATGGCTCATTAGAGCGTTCCCGTGGAGTGCTCATTGCCCCGCCAGTCCTCTTTCGAGAGGCTGGCGGGGCTTTCTGCGTTCAGGAAGTCACGCGGCCTTGAGCTTGGCCACCTCGCGCACGCGTTCATGGAGTTCCCGGACGACGGAAGAATTGCGCGGCATCGTGAGTGCCCGAAGCTTGCCGAAATGCTCGTCACCGCGCGCGGTGGACAGTACTTCGTAGTCGTCCAGGAAGCGCCCCCACGTACGGCACGACTCTTCGAGGTGTCCGTGTTCGTGCTGCCGCTGTGCCAGCACCGCGTGCGCATGGAGTCGGCCTTGACGTTCCGATGGGTTCATGACCCGGATGGAGGACTTGAGTGCCTTGATCGAACTCTCCAGGTCCCGCCCCTCGTAGTGGACGTGAGAGATGTGGAACAGGAACGCAGCGCGGTCGTAGCCGCCCACGGCGTCGCGCCGCGAGTCCGCCCGCGAGAGCGCGGTTTCCGCCTCCCGGAGTCGGACGACGGCCGTCCGCCGGTCACCGACCATCGCGGAGGCGTGGGCTTGCTGACCCCGCAGGAACGCCACGAGACGGGGACCGGCCGCGCCGGTCGGAGCTGCCTCGGCCGCAGAGTCCGCGAACTCCAGGGCTCGCCGGCCGTAGCGCAGGTGCGATGCTTGCAGGCTCATCCCGCGCAGGGTCCGGCAGTACGTGAGCTGGTCGCCGGATTCCCGGGCGAGATCGAGAGCGTGCAGGTAGTAGGTCTGCCCCAGACCATGGGCGCGCTCGTACATGGCCATCCACCCGGTGAGGTAGACCAGATCCGACGCGGCGGAGAGCATGTCACGGTGCACGGCGTCCGGAGCCGCCGCGCGCAGGTACCCGCCAACGGTGTTGACGAGGAACGCCGATGCCATCGGACGGGCGTGCCCGCCGCCGAGATCATCGAGGATGTCGGCGATCTTGTCCGTCATCCGTCGAACGGTCTCGACCTCACCTTGACCGATGCGGCCCGTGGGCCTGGTGAGCCGTCCCTGGTCCTCCGCGTGCGCCGTGGTCATCAGCGCGGAGAAGGCCGGAACGGTGAGGGCGGCGGAGTACAGAGTCGTCGTGAGCAGCTTGCGGCGGGACGGGTCCATATCTTCCTTCCCGAGGTCGATAAGAGAATCCACGGTGTCACGCCCAGGATCGGCAGCTACCCCGGCAGGCCGCTGCAAGCCCGCTTCCGCGTAAGAGACCGGGCGTCCTAGCTTCCGTTCCAGTACGGCGATGATCACGGGCCTGATCTGGGGTTTCGGCTGTCCGCCCTGCTTCCACTGCGAAACGGAAGGTTGGCGGTAGTCCACCGACAGACCCGCTTCGGCAGCAACTCGGTTCACAGCATGGGCGAACTTCGTTTCCGAGTATCCCGCCTGTTCAAGGAGGGTGCAGAGACCTTCATTGCGCGGTCGTTCGGAAGCTCTGGGCACGACAACCCCCGGCGCTTATGAGTCTTATGGTTTGCCCTCCCCGCAACGGTACCGGTTCAAGCGTGCTTCGCGGTTTGCTCTTCGTACGCAAGAGATCAGCGCACGGCGGGAACAAGCCGTTCCCGTAAAGGAGGTGAGCCGTGCTGAATGGCCCCCCGGCAGACCCGGTAACGAGTGCGCCCCGCCCGCAGGTGCCCGACGGAGACCGGATCGACGACGCCAGGCACGACCAGGCCGTGCCGACCGGCACCACCGATGACTCGCCCGTGATGGTCGCCCTCATGGCGCGGGTCTCGGAGGAGAACGGGATGCGCCGAGCCATCCGGAACGGGACCCCGGGGATGCCCGCGTGAGGACCGACAGAACGCGGACCTACGCCGAGTCCCCGATCACCCTTCCGATGACGTCGGTACCGCCCGCCGTGCCTGTCTCGGGCTGCACGACATGTGCGCTCGCGGCGGAGGCAGAGCGGCACAGCGTCCGCGTCCGCGACGAGTCGGCGGCTGCGGACTACCGCGTCGAGATACGCAATCACCCTCACGAGGAACCGAAGTTGATGATCAGGGAGTGTGCCCCGTGACTGCGGCGCCGACTGTCGCGGTCCCGGTCTACCGCATGGCCAAGCATCCCGGGCCGGAGTCCGAGGTCACCATGACGGCTCGCTGCCTGGGCGGCGGGTGTGCTTGGGAGTCGGAGCCGACACCGGCCGACATGTCGTCGGGTGGATGTGAAGCGCACACGGTCACGACCGGACACACCGTCTTCGCCGTGACGCTGGAGTACGTGGCGCTGGTGACCCGTGAGTGAAGGAAGCCGTGGCCGTCACGGTGACCACTGTTCTCCTGCTGCTCTCTCTGGTCGTCGCCGTCCTCGCGAAGTGACGCGGCGCGCGTCGGTTTCGTAGAGCGGACGTGACCCGCTCGCGGTCTGACAGGTTGGTGCCGTATCCGGCAACCCTGCGGACCTGTTCCCCTCGAAAGGCTTGCTCATGAAGCGTGTTGTGGCCCGGCTCTGGCGGCTCATCCGGGGCCCGTTGCAGTGGCGCGTCCTCTGGTTCGCCCACGCCAAGTTCATGGTGGGCGTCACCGGCGTCGTACGCGACGACCAGGGGCGCGTTCTGCTCCTCAAGCACCGGATGTGGCCGCCGGAGCGCCCGTGGGGACTGCCTACGGGGTATGCGATCAAGGGCGAGGAGTTCCCGGCGACCATCGTCCGGGAGGTGAAGGAAGAGACCGGACTCATCGTCAAGCCCGGTCGTCTGGTGAGCGTGACGAGCGGTTACAAGCTCCGCGTGGAAGTCGCCTACGAGGCACTGCACGCCGGAGGAACGCTGACCATCGACGGTTTCGAGATCTTGGAGGCGCAATGGTTCGAACCGGACTCCCTGCCGGAGGGGATGCAGGAATCCCACCGGCAGCTCATCAGGGGCACCACCCCGTCGTAGCCTCTCTGGCCCCGAACGAAACGGTGGTCGGCGCGCGGGCGTCAGAGGCTCTGGCCTCCCTGCGGGCCGACACCGCCGTCCTCACCTCGGCCCACCCCGATCACGTGTTCCGCACCGCCACCGAACGTCTGGCCCGATGGCAGGCGGCGGGTCTGGACACGGGGGTCTTCCACGCCGGCTTCTACATGGCCTGGGACCGGTACGCCGAGCTGGGACTCTCGCAGATGCTCCCGCTACACCGGGTGCTGGTCGGGGCGGAGTCCTCGCGCCCCGGCGCGTTCGGGGGCTTCCACCACCCCGACCAGGGATACCGGCACTTGCAGATGATCGCCCTGGTCACCATGCATGGTCCGTTGGGGAGGGACGTTCCCGAACGGGCGAGTCTGGCCCTACTCGATCTGTTGCGTGCCTACGCACACGACTGTCTGCACTTCGGTTCCCGCCGCCGGTACGTGGACATCGACGGGCGATTGGTTCGCACGCAGTACGGGATCAACTTCCGTCGTGCGTCGGGACGTACGTACTCTGCCGCTGACCCGAAGGACGCGCCGCACACCCGAAACCTCGGCGTCGTCATGGAAGGTGCGTGCGACAGGGAAGCTCGCCGCATCACCCGTGAGGCTGCGGCACGTGTCGGAGTCGAGGAACCCGGGGACGCGGTGGGAAGGCTCGCGTTCCGAGACGTGACGGGAACCCTGGCGGGGGACGAGGGAGCCGCTTCGGCCGACGCGCCCACGGACGAGATCACCCGATACACCGGGGCGCTCTGGCGCTACGAAGCCGGAGTGAACCGGCGGTACGCGTCATTCCTGGACGAGTTCGCTCCCGGGGAGCAGGAAGACCTACACACCCTTGTCCTGCGCTCGGTGATCAGCGGAGCGACCGGGGCCCTCTCGGGATGGCTGGACGACCGGCACGGCCCCGGCACCTTCGCCGGTCTGTTCCGTACGCCGGAATACTTCGACCCCGGGGTGCCCGTCTGAACGGTTCCTACGTTGTCCGTGCACCCGCCCCCCACGGGTGCGCGGACGGCCTACTGCGCGTCCTCGCTGCGGCACGGTGTAGACGTACCCGAGTTCCCGCAGGTGCCGCACCGCGCGGCGGGCGGTGTCCCGCGCCACGCCCCAACGCTGGATCAACGACGACTCCGAGGGGATCGGACGGTCCACGGCGAGCGTGCCCGACTCGATGTCCCGGATGATCTCCGCCGCGATCTGCTGATACGGCGGTGTCGGGGCTTCGTAGTCAATGCTCGGGCTCATAGGGGAAGCGTAGACAACCGGACACGGCGGGGTCCGTTTCCATACGTAGGTAGACGAGGGTAGAGGAGTTGGCTGCCGTCGAAAACGAAAGCGCCCCGAGGGACCGATTAGGCCCGGTCCATCGGGGCTTGCCGAAACAGCTAACAGGAGCTGAAACGACCATGCGCGACTCTATCGCCCGCACGCTTATGTGGGCGCTGTCCCTGCTGCTGCCCGCACGAGGAAAGCGCCGAGCCGTCCCCGTGCTCGCCCCCGAGCCGACGACCCCGCCCCGCGTCATCTGCGGCCCGACCTCACCGATTCCCGCTCACGTCCTCGCCCGCTCGATTCCGTCCCCGTGGCGCCACCGCGTTGGCCCGTGGCTGCTCGCGCGGGAAGCCGAGCGGACGCTAGAGCTGTGCGTGATCCGGGAACGTCGGCGCGCTGCCGTACTTGCTGCGGAAGGGGTGGACTACCCCTACACGTACGAGGGCGCCCCGTTCCCTGCGTCCGCGTTCGTTGCGGCGGGGGCGTCGGCATGACCCGCGAAGCACTCACCACCGAGACCGCCCCGCCCGTGACCCGTGCACTGTGCTGCCACTGCAAGCGCTGGACGTACGCGGCCGTGGAAGTCGGGTACATCGAGCGCGCAAGCGGCCCCGGAGTCGTCCTCTGGGGCTGCCCCAGTCACGCCATGGCTATGATCCCTCGCCCCATGCCCGGAGAGCTGGAGCGGGGCGCGTAGCCCCTCACAGACAGTAAAACGCCCCGTGCGGCTCAACTGCCGTGCGGGGCTTCTGTGTTCTCTGACGTGCGCGTATGCTCAGAACTGGTAGTCAGGAGTGTTGGGGTCGGCGAGGACCGCCCAGCCCGAGCCGTCGGGGTTCCGGTGGTCGGCGACGAGGCGGGCGCCGAGGCCCAGCAACCGTTCCACTTCCTGATCGCGCGAGCTCTCTGGCCGCAGACACAGGTGGATCCGGTTCTTGATCGTCTTGGGCTCCGGCACTTGGTTGAAGTACAGCACCGGGCCCTCCGTCAGCAGCACCTCCGTCTCCCGGTCCCCCGGTCTGGCGTCGGGGTGGAGCGGGCGGCCCGTCACTCCGCTCCAGAACCGGGCCAGTTCATAGGCGTCCGCACAGTCGATCGCCACGTTCTGCAGTACCGAGACCATGGGTGCGAGCCTTGCGGATCTCCTCGCCGCGCGCCACCGGATTGCGCTGTTCCCCCACCCGCAGCCATGCCGGAGCACCACGGTCCGGTCCCTGCCCCGACAGCGCGCCCGACGGCAGCACACCCCTCACGCTGCGTGACGCTTCCGGTCCCGCAACGGGCTCCCCCGGCTCCGGTGGGCTCCTTCGGCCACCGGGCGCGGGACGATGCGGGGGGCCCGGGCCGTTCCGTACCCTGACTGCATGCGCATGCGCCCCACACTGAGCTGGACGCCCACCGAGGACCTGCCGCCGGGCACCACGGACCTGGGGCCGGTCGTCGACGCACTGGGCACCCGCGGCGTGCTGGTGCTCAGCGGCGCGGGCCTCTCCACGGAGTCGGGCATCCCCGACTACCGCGGCGAGGGCGGCAGCCTGCGTCGACACACTCCGATGACGTACCAGGACTTCACCGGCAGTGCACGGGCGCGACGCCGCTATTGGGCACGCAGCCACCTCGGCTGGCGCACGTTCGGCCGGGCGCGCCCCAACGCCGGGCACCGGGCCGTGGCGGCATTCGCCCACCACGGCCTGGTCTCGGGAGTGATCACCCAGAACGTCGACGGTCTGCACCAGGCCGCCGGCAGCGAGCACGTGGTGGAACTCCACGGGAGCCTGGCCCGTGTCGTCTGCCTCTCCTGTGGTGCCCTCAGCCCGCGTCGCACACTGGCCGAGCGGCTGGAAGAGGCCAATGCGGGCTTCGAGCCGGTGGCCGCGGGGATGAACCCCGACGGCGATGCCGACCTCAGCGACGAGCAGGTCGAGGGGTTCCGGGTGTTGCCGTGCAGCGACTGTGGCGGTGTCCTGAAGCCGGACGTGGTGTTCTTCGGCGAGAACGTCCCGCCGCCACGGGTCGAGCACTGTCGGCGGCTGGTCGACCGGGCGAGCGCACTGCTGGTCCTGGGTTCCTCACTCACGGTGATGTCCGGCCTCCGGTTCGTCCGGCAGGCGGCCGAGGCAGGAACGCCGGTGCTGATCGTCAACCGGGACCCGACCCGCGGTGACCGGTTGGCTGCCACCCGCGTGGCCCTTCCCCTCGGGACGGCCCTCATGTCCCTCGCCGACCTCCTGGGCGTCTCCGTCGGCCACGGAGTGGAGACCGACCGACACGGCGGCTCGTGAGGTGCTGCCCGTTTCCCGATTCGGCCGGAGCGCTCTGGTCGTCACACGGGCGGGCTTCTTGGCACCTGCGAGGCTGCGGCGCCGCATGTCGTGCGCTTCAATTCTTGACGGCCTCCGCGATCTGCAGGGCGGTCTGAGCGGGCGTGAGGCGTGTGGTGTCGACGACCTCGGCCTCGCCGTGCAACCAGGTGCGGGCCGCCTCGGCGTAGGGCTCCAGGTAGTGGAGACGGAGCGGCGAGTCGGGGCCAACAACGGTGTCGCCCGCGATGCGCCCTCGGAGAGGGTCCTGGTCGGCGTGGAGGACGAAGCGCCGGAGCGGAATGGCGTGCCGAGCAAGGCCCGAGCTGATCTCGCGCCAGTACTGCTCGACCAGGACGGTCATGGGAACCACCAGAACGCCGCCGGTGCAATCGAGAACGCGTCGCGCGGTCTCGACCACAAGAGGTCGCCATGGCGGCCAGTGCTGGAAGTTGTCCGTAGCGGGCAACCCCGGTGTGATGTCCATGAGCGTCTCGCCGATCGTCTCGGCGGCTGCCACTTCCCGGTGAAGCCGCCGACGTCGACCTCGGTGAGGATGTGGGGCTTGAGCGTGGCGCGAGTGCCTCCGATGTTCGCGGGACCCGCGCCGAGGGGCCGGCGCCTCCTGCTGATCGCCTCCGACCCTTGCATGTGGATCGTCCCCATCAACCGGTCACGGTGGTAGCGCGTCAGCCCGGCCTCATCGACCTTGACGACGGCGTTCGCCTTCTTGGCGAACTGCACGGTCTCGCCCGGCAGGAGGTCGTTCGAGCCGAGTGTCATACCCATGGTTCCCCCTGGTCCGCACGGCACGGGGCACTGGCCGTGGATGCGGCCCTCGTTCCTCATCCCGCCCCCTCTGGGGCCGGGACCATCAACAGTTTCTGAGCGGCAGGCGGCGCGTACCGATCTCCTCGCGCCGGCGAGGGCTCCTCAGCCGTATCCCGAACTCCCGGGCGCCCTCCCCCGGGAACCGGCTGTGGGGCTCGTGGGTTCCCGGCGAGAGCCCTTCAGTCTGCGCACGCGCGGGGCTCTTCGGATCCGGGGTTCCGGTGCGGGACGCGGAGCTGGGCACGATCACGGACCGATCTACGGTTCGAGCTCGGACCGACGGGGCCGGTCGTTCCTGCCAGGAGGTGCTCGCCCTGCGACGACGGGGGCTGCGCGTTGCCGCCGATGGATGCCGGCGGCTAGGTTCGTGCCGTCGACACCTGAGAACGGGAACGCGAGTGAGAACCGAAGTCCAGATCTTCGTCGCCGACGGTCCACTGCCCGACGAGGATTCCTCTGAGGAAGAGATCGACCGGCGCTGCCAACAGTTGGTGGCGATCGCCCGACCCGTCACCACCGAGGAAGCCCACGCGTTGGCCGGCTGCTTCGGGCCCGACGACTGCTACGGCGTCGGCTGGACGCTGATCCACCTCATCGAAACGGCACCCGGCCCCTTGCCCGTGGTCCCCCGCCCCGATGCCGAGAACCCCATCTGGGACGTTCCCCGGGAGCGTTGGCACCGGCATGACGCCGATGAACATGAGGACGGGGACTCCGGCTGATCGCACCTCGCGAAGGAACCGCACCGTCCTCTTCTCGCCCGCTCGTCGGTTGCCCGGTGCCCGGGGCCGCGGAAGGCCTTGGACCGTTCTTCTGCGGCGGCCGATGGCCCCCCGGCCCGGTCGGCAGTGCGCTCAGGCGGAAGCCGCGATCCAGGCGTCGAGTTGTTCCTTCGTCGTGGCGGGGTCGGCCACCATTTCGGCCAGGGTGTCGTCGGCGCGGTGACGCGTCGCGACCGCCGGGCACCGCAGGCATGCGTCGACGCCCCTCTGGGTCCACCACTGGCAGCTGGTCCGGAGGTGACACCGCGGGACGGAACGGCCCCGGCCGGCGACCGGGCGCGCCAGTACGCGCTCGACGAGCGTGCAGTCGGCGCCCCTGCGGTGCAGGCAGTCGCTCGCGCAGTGCGAGGCGAAGCGCAGGATGCGGCGCGGCTCGATGCCCTCCGGGACTTCGCCCAGCACTTCGGAGGCCGGCACGGGATCGGCCAGGTAGACCACGCTCCCGTCCTGTCCGGAGCGCACGCCCAGGACGACGGACTCCGGCCTGTCCGCCTCACCGCTGGGGCACCAGGTCTGCCGTACGGACTCGTTTCCGCCCACGATGGTCACCTCCCCGGCCTCAGCAGGCGGCGCGTGCGCCGACGCGCGTCACCTGGCCGCCGGTGCCGCCGCCGACGTCAGCTGCGGCGGCTTCCTGCTGCTCCAGTTCGGCCGCGGCCCTGATGCTCTCCTTCAGCTGGGTGACCGAGGTGATGCGGTCGGACGCGGTGGGGGTCTGCTCGCTCGCCGTGACGGCCACTGCGGCAACGAGGCTCGCTGCCAGCAGTGCGGCCGCCCCGGTCGCTGCCGTCCGACGGGTCGGGTTCTCCATATCGTGCTCCTGTCTCGCCGTGATGGGAATTCAGGAGCGTAGGGAAGCGGAAGGGCCGTGAGCGGTGGTGGGCAGCGGCAGTCCAGCGGCAGTTGCCGGTCGGAGACGTCCTACGGGAGCCGGGCGAGCACATGGGCGTCGAGGAAGCCCCGCTCGGAGGCCGGGTCGTGGAGGAGACGGGCGGAGACGACGAATCCGGCGTCGGTGAGCAGGTCGACGAACCGGTCCACCGGCCAGCTGTGGGCAGGCGTCACCTTGTGGTCGAAGCGGACCGGCTCCGATGCCCCGGTCGCGAAGAACGAGACCAGGAACAGGCCTCCCGGCACGAGGACGCGCGCCTGCTCGGCGAGCAGCGCGGGCAGTTCCTCCGGTGGTGTGTGGATCATCGAGTAGTGGGCCAGGACACCGCCGAGCGTGTCGTCGGCGACCGGAAGGCACTCCATCCGCGCTTCCTCGAACCGCAGCGTCGGATGGGCCGCTCGGGCGTGGTCGATCATGCCCGGGGAGAGGTCGAACCCGTAGGGCTGGAGACCCAGGTCGTACAGCACGGCCGTCAGGTGTCCGGGACCGCATCCGACGTCGGCCACCCGGAGATCGCCCCCGTCGCGCACCAGTTCGGCGAAGGTGTTGAGCATGGCGCGCGTGAACGGTCTCGTCTCCAGCCGATCGGCGAACATCGACGCGTACAGCTCGACGACGGCGTCGTAGGCCGCCCTGGTCTCGTTCTGGTGATCCGTCACGGGCGTGAACCTAACACCCCTACGAACACGGCGCCTTCGAGCGGCACCGACGAGCGGGGCGGACCACCACTGGGGGAAACCGACCGGCCCGGCGGTCGTGCCCACCCGGCTACCCGTGCGGGTACGTCCGCACGTCCTCGTTGTACGCGGAGGCGCGTTCCCTGACGAGGTCCGGCAGCGTCCCCGCCGTCAGGTCGGCGAGCGTCGTGCCTTCCAGGACCTGGCGGATGCTCGTGCGCACGGCACGCCACACGTCCGGCAGGGGCGCAGCCGCCCCTTGGTAGGCGAGGCCCGTCAGTTTCAGGTCACGAACGCTGACCAGCGGTCCGTCCATCGCCCGGATGACGTCGGCGAGGCTGATCTCCGCCGGAGGGCGGGCCAATGCGTAGCCGCCGTCGGGCCCTCTGACGCTCACCACGAGACGGGCCTGCCTCAGGTCGCCGAGTACGACGAAGAGGAAGCGGCCGGGAATGTCCTGGCGGCCGGCAATGTCCTCGGCCTTGCGCGGCCGGTCCGGGGTGTCGGCCAGTTCCGCCATGGCCCGGAGGGCGTAATCCGTTCGTGCAGAGATCCTCACCGGGCCAATGTCTCACAGCGGTTCGGGGACCCGGCTTCGGTCTGGACGGGGCCCGGCTGCTTTCCCTCCCGTCCTCCGACGGCGTTGTCCAAATCCCTCGTTGTCGATCTACTTTGTTCATCGACATAGTGAACTTTGCCCGACCCCCTGTCCGTTCCGTGTCCACTCCGTCCCCGGAGGTGCCCGTGGCATCCCCTGCCCGCCCCGCCCCTGCCGTGACTTCCTCCTCCGGCTTTCCGCGGCCGACCGTCGCGATCGTCGGAGCGGGGGCAGCCGGCGCTCTCGTCGCCGTCCAGTTGTGCGAGACGGCGGCCCGGCGGCGCACCCCGCTGGACCTGGTCCTCGTCGATCCCGCCCCCGAGGCGGGCCGGGGTGTCGCCTACTCCACCCAGGACGCCGATCACCGTCTCAACGTCCCGGTGGGCGGGATGAGTTGTTATCCCGACGATCCTGGCCACTTCCTGCGCTGGCTCACGAACCACGGGGAGCCCACGATCACCGCCGCGGACTTCGCCCCGCGGTACCGCTACGGCTCCTACCTCGCCGACACCCTCGGCCGCGCCATCATCGCCGCCCACGGCACGGTCTCCGTGCGACGCCTTCGCACCAGGGCGACCGGCTGCACCGAGACGCCCGAAGGCCGGTTCCGACTCGCCCTCGGGAACGACGGGACGGTGGCGGCGGACAGCGTGGTGCTCGCCACCGGGCCCGCACCGGGGCCGTCCGCCTGGGCACCGGACGGGCTGCTCGGCTCGCCCAGGTTCGTCCCCCGCCCCTGGTCGCCCGGCGCGCTCGACGGGGTGGCGGACTCTGATGACGTCCTACTGGTCGGCACCGGGCTCACCGCCGTCGACCTCGCGCTCGTCCTCGACCGCCCCGGCCGCACCGTGCACGCCGTGTCCCGCACCGGGCTGCTCCCCCAACCGCACGCCGTCGCCCCGCTGCCCGCCGTCCTGCCGCCCCGGGGCCTCCCCCTTCTTCCGCTCCACCGCCTGCGCAGGGAAGTGATGCGGTACGTCGCCGAGACCCGCCGCACCCGCGGTGACTGGCGCCCCGCCTTCGACGGGCTGCGCCCCTGGGTCGGGCAGCTGTGGCAGGGCCTCACCCCGGAGGAAAGGGCCGAGTTCCTCGGCCGCGACGCCACGCGTTGGAACGTCCACCGGCACCGCATGGCCCCCTCCACCGCCGAGACGATCACCCGGGCGCGTGCCGCGCGCCGACTCCGGATCCACGCGGGCAGGATCGCCTCCGCCGCACCGCGCCAGGACGGCGGTCTCCACGTGTCCTTCGCCGACGGCCGCGAACTCGACGTGGCATGGGTCGTCGACTGCACGGGCCCGGGACTCGCGGCCGATGCCGGCGGCGACCCCTTGTGGCGCGGGCTGCTCTCCGACGGCCTCGCGGTGCCCGGCCCCCTGGGCATCGGCGTCTCCACGCACGCGGGGTGCCTGCGCGACGGGACCGGGAGCGTCGAGCGACCGTTGTTCACGCTGGGGGCGCCCCGTCGCGGCGAACTGTGGGAGACGACCGCGATCCCCGAGATCCGGACGCAGGCCAAGGAGGTCGCCGAGGCCGTCCTCGCCGCGCTGCCCCACGGTTCGCGGTCGGTGGCACGACGCCGTCCGACCGACCAGTTCGGGCTGTCGCTGTCCACGCACGCGGCTGCCGCCGCCGCGTACCGCAGCGGACTCGGACGGGTGATCACCGTACGGGCCAAGGCGGTCGAGGCCTTCGCCCGAGCGGTCGAACTCGACCCCGGTTTCGCGCTCGGCCATGCCGCACTGGCCCTGCTCGGTCACGAAGGCGGTGCGGACGTCGACGTCGCCCGCGCGCTCGCGGACGCACAGCGCAGTGTGCGTGACCGGGCGGACGACCGGGAGCGGTCGTTCGTGGACGTCGTGACGCGCAGGATCCGGGGCCATGCGGCGGACGGACGGGGGAACGGCGACGCGGTGGACGGCGACAAGGCCCTCGTCGACCATCTGACCCGCTTCCCCGGCGATGCCTTCGCCCTGGGCATCGCGGTGCCCACCATCGCCTTCGCCGGAGTGGGGGACCTCGACGGCACGCTCGCGCTGCGCCTGGTGGAGGGCACCGCCTCCGCGTACGAGGGCCACTGGTTCCACACCTCGCTGCTCTCCTTCGTCCGCCAGGAGCAGGGACGGATCGACGAAGCGGGGGAACTCGCGCGGACGGCGCTCTCCGTGGAACCCGCCTCCGGCCACGCCGTGCACGCCCTTGCGCACGTCCACTACGAGTCCGGGGCGCACCGTGCAGGGCGGGACTGGTTGGACGACTGGATCGGCAACCGGGGGCGGGGGGCCGTCCACCGGGCTCACTTCTCCTGGCACGTGGCGCTCCACGAGCTCGCCCTCGACGACTCCGCGGCGGTGCGCCGTCGTTGGTTCGCGCAGCTCGCCCCGGGCCAGGTGAACGGGGTCAGGGCCCTCGTGGACTCCGGGTCGCTCCTGTGGCGGGCCCGCATGTCCCGGAACTGGGCCGGTCGGCTGCCGGCCGACGGCGTCCTCGACGCCGTCGCCCGCGACCTGGTCGAACGTCCCTCGACCGCCTTCACCGCCCTGCACGGCGCCATCGCCCTCACCGCCGCGGGCGACCTGCCCGCGCTCCGCCGGCTGCGTCATCATGCGGCCGGTGCGGACCGGGTCCAGCGGGAGGTGGTCGTTCCCCTGTGCCGTGCGCTGGAAGCCGTCCTGGAGGAGGAGTGGGCCACCGCGGTGGCGGAACTGCGCGGATTGCTGCCCTCGCTGCGTCGGGTGGGAGGCAGCGCGGCGCAGCGGGAGGTCGTCGAGGAGACCCTGCTGTACGCCCTGGTCGAAGCGGGCCACCGCGACACGGCCCGCCGTCTCCTGGAGGAACGTCTCGATCGGCGGGCTTCTCCCCTCGACCGCCGCCGGTTGACCGGGTTGGGGGTTTGAACGGACCGCTTCGGCACGGGTGCGGTGCTGCGGGCCGGGCCTGATCCCCGATCGTTCCGTCCTCGGGGCCGCCCCCGGCGGCGCGGCGGCCCCGGCGGCGCGGCGGCCCCGGGCCTCAGATGCGGTCCGCGGTGAAGGCCGTCACGTCGCGCAGGACGCGCTCCGGACTCTCCCAGTGCACGAGGTGTCCCGCTCCCTCGTAGACGAGGAGGCGGGAGTCGGGGATCGCGTCGAGGATCGTCTGCTGGTCCGCGCGGTCCAGGAGCGGATCCTGGTCGCCCCAGACGACCAGGGTGGGCACCAGGATCCCGGTCAGAGTGGCCAGGAGGTCGGCCTCCAACAGGCCCCGCAGGGTTTCCCGCCAGACCCTGGCCGGGGCCTTGAGGCTCTCGTCCACGACGGTCTTCAAGAAGCCGCGCCCCACGGGGGTCGCCGTCAATCCGTCGGCGAGGTCCGTTGCCAGTGCGCGGTCCACGGGGTCCTTCAGCTCCCTCACCGCGTTCCAGAACTCGCCGACCCGGGGCTTGTCGGCGAGCGAGGCCGGCACGCCGAGCAGAACGAGGCCGGCCACCCGGTCGGGTCGGCGGCCCGCGAGGATGCGGGCCTGGACCCCTCCGCTCGATCCGCCGACGAGTACCGCGCGCTCCAGGCCCACGCTGTCCATGAACGCGAGGAGGTCGTCGGCGAAGTCGTCCGGTCGGTAGCCGTCGGACGGCTTGTCGGCATCACCGTGGCCCCGCTGGGTGGGGGCGTACGCGTGCAGGCCCGGAGGCATGGCTCGGAGCATCGGCTCGAACGTCCACCAGGAGTCCAGGTAGCCGTGCACCAGCACGATCGGTGTGCCCTCCGGCCACCCCGCCTCCGCGTACGGAAGCATCGGGCGCCCCTCCCCCAGGACGGCGTTGTGTACGGCGACGGCGGCCATCGCGGACCTCCTCACCTCGCTCCCCCCAGCATAGGGAGGAGTGGGGGGAGGGGGCACTCGGAGCCGCGCGCCCGGCTCCGGTTCATCCGCCGGGGCGGTGCTCCGTCCGTCCGTCGCTCCGGCCCGCGGTTCGGTCGCGGACGTAGCCGCGGAGGTCGTCGAGGGACACCCCGTCGAGGCTGTCCGCGAAGATCCGCTCCGGGCCCGGAGGGACCGGGAGGAGGGAGGGGACGACCAGGACGGTGCAGCCGGCGGCGTCGGCCGAGGCCGTGCCGTCCGGCGAGTCCTCGACGGCGACGCAGACGGCGGTCGGGACGCCCAGTCGCTCGGCTGCCGTGCGGTAGGGGTCGGGGTGCGGTTTGGTGCGTGCGGTGTCGTCGGCGGAGAGGGTGAAGGCGAAGGGGACGTGCGCGAGCGCGCCTCCCACCACCGAGTCGACCACCGACCTGGGCGATGCGCTCACCAGTGCGAACGGCACGCCCGCGGCCTCCAGTGCGCCGAGCAGCCGCGCCGCTCCGGGACGCAGCGGCGCTCCTGCGTCGACGCGCTGCTGGAAGGCCGTGGTCAGCTCCGTCGCGATCCCTTCGGCACCGGGTGCGCCGGTGGCGCGCGCGAGGTGTGCCGCGGTGTCCACGACGGCGCGTCCGACGACCTCGGGCGCGTCGGCGTCCGTGAGCCGGTGGCCGAGTCGGGCGGCAACCTCCTCCGTGGCCTGCCACCAGAGGACCTCGGTGTCGACGAGGGTGCCGTCCATGTCGAAGAGGACGGCGGCGAGCGCGCTCATCGTTCCGTCCTCGGCACCACGAGGGCGGGGTGCGGGGCGAGGCCGATGGTGGCGCGGGTGCCGGGGGTCAGCTCGGCCGCGTCCCGCGACGGGAGGTCCGCCTTGACCTGTGTGCCCCGGTCGTCGAGGTGGACGCGGGTGACGGAACCGAAGAAGGAAGTGGAGGTGACGACGGCTCCGCCGTCTGCCTCGGCGGTCACGGTGACGTTCTCGGGGCGGACGAGCACCTCCACGTCCGGGGTGGCGGGGACGTCGCCGTCGATGGGGAGGCGGCTGCCCGCGGCCTCCACGAGCCCGGAGTCCGTCAGCCGGCCCGGCAGCCGGTTCATGGTGCCGACGAACTCGGCGACGAAGGCGGTGGTCGGCCGGCGGTACAGCTCGGCCGGGGCGGCGCACTGCTCCAGCCTTCCGGCGTTGAGGACGGCGACGCGGTCCGCCATGGACAGCGCCTCCTCCTGGTCGTGGGTGACGAACACGGTGGTGATGCCGAGGGAGAGTTGGAGCCGTCGGATCTCCTCCCGGAGGCTGAGCCGAACCTTGGCGTCCAGGGCGGACAGGGGCTCGTCGAGGAGCAGGACGCGGGGCCGCAGGGCCAGGGCCCGTGCAAGCGCCACGCGCTGCTGCTGACCGCCGGACATCTGGTGGGGGTAGCGGTCGCCGTGCTCGGGCAGGCCGACCAGGTCGAGGAGTTCGGCGGCGCGGGCGTGGCGCTCGGCCTTCGCGTTCCCACGCACCCGGAGGCCGAAGGCGACGTTGTCGCGGGCGGTGAGGTTGGGGAAGAGGCTGTACGACTGGAAGACCATGCCGGCGTCACGTCGGTTGGCCGGCACCTGGGTGATGTCCGCCCCGTCCACGAGGACCTCTCCCGCATCGGGGCGTTCGAAGCCGGCGAGGACCCGGAGCGCCGTGGTCTTGCCGCAGCCGGACGGGCCGAGCAGGGCCAGGAGTTCGCCCGGCTCGACGGTCAGGTCGAGTCCGTCGAGTGCGACGGTGGTGCCGAAGGCACGGCGCAGGCCCCGGAATTCGACGCGGGCCCCGGTGGCGGGGGTGGACTCCGTCCGTTCCGCTGTTGCAGAGGTCATGGGTCAGGACTCCTTGCGGGAGGTACGAGGGGCTCCGGGCGTGCTGGTCGGAGCCGTTCCGGCCCGGGACAGGACGAGCAGCAGCAGCCAGGTGATGAGCAGGCTGAGGAGGGAGACGGCCACCGACATGCGGGCGTGGGCGCCGGAGATGGAGACGATCCACACGGCGAACGGCCGGAAGCCGAGGATCGAGGCGATGGTGAACTCGCCGAGGACCAGGGCCAGGGTCAGGAAGGCGGCGCCGGCGAGCGAGGAGCGCAGGTTGGGGAGGATCACGCGGAGCATGACGTACGGCCAGGTCGCGCCGCAGTTGCGGGCGGCCTCGACCAGGGTCGGCACGTCGACGGCGCGCAGCCCGGCGTCCAGGGAGCGGTACACGAACGGCAGGGCCATGACGGTGTAGGCGAGGACCAGGACGACGGGGAAGTCCTCGTTCTGGACCGCGAGGAAGGTCTGGTACAGCGGGGTCCGCGACAGGTGGTCGGGGCCCCAGCGCAGTACCGTGCTGATGCCGGTGACGAGCGCGATGGGCGGGACCACCAGCGGCAGCATGCACATCACTTCGACGACCGGCCGCAGGCGCGGTGCGCCGAGCCGGACCGCCACCAGGGCGGGCACCGCCAGCAGCAGGGCCAGGGCGATGGTGGCGGCGGCGAGGCCGAGGGACAGCAGCAGGCTCTCGGTGAATCCGTCGGCGGCGAGCAGCGCGGTGTACGCCTCGAAGGAGACGCCCTGCCCGGGGGTGTGCACGGTGAACACGAACGACGCGACGAGCGGGACGAGGAAGTACGCCCCGCCGAGGCCGAGGACGAGGCCGCGCCAGAGGCGGGGGCGGCGCCCGGTCCGTACGCGCGCGGCGGGCCGGGGCGCCCGCGCCGCGGACTTCCGGTCGACGTCCGGAGCGGTGGGGGTCATCGCAGCCATCGTGCGCTCCTGCGCTGGAGGGGGAGGTAGACCGCCATGACCAGGCCGGCGATCAGGATCATGTCGAGGCCGAGGGCGAGCGCCACGTTCTCCTGGCCGACCAGGACGTTGCCGGAGAGGGCGTCCGCGATCTTCAGGGTGACCAGGGGAACGGATCCTCCGACGAGCGCCGCGGCCGTCGCGTGGGCGGCGAACGCGGTCCCGAAGAGCAGCACGAACCCTCCGAGGAGGGAGGGCGCGAGGACGGGGATGCCGACGTGGCGCCAGTACTGGCGGTTTCCGGCTCCTGCGTTCTGCGCGGCCTCCCGCCACTGGGGGCGCAGGCCGTCGAGGGCGGGAAGGATGACCAGGACCATGAGCGGTACGAGGAAGTACAGGTAGACGACGGCCAGGCCGCCGAAGGAGTACAGGTTCCATCCGAGGTCGGTCAGGTCGGCGAGCTGGGTGACCACGCCGGAGATGCCGAGGGTCGCGACGAAGGCGAACGCCAGCGGAACGCCACCGAAGTTGGCGAGGACCCCGGAGGCGGTGAGGACGGCGTTCCGCAGTGCCGGGGACCGGGAGGTGACGATGGCCTGGGCGATGAACACTCCGAGCACCGAGCCGATCAGGGCGGTGAGGCCGGAGAGTTGCAGGCTGCCGAGGAGGGATCCCAGATAGGGACCCTGGAGCGAGCGGCTCAGGTGCTCGCCGGTCAGGGCGGTGGCGCCGGTGTTCGGATCGGTGCGGGTCACCGCGCCGAACAGAAGGGCGCCGAGGGGCAGTCCGAAGCACAGCCCGGTGAAGAGGATGAGGGGGAGGGCGGCGAGCCAGGTGCGGGGGCCGCGCCGCCGGCGGCGGGGGCCGCCGGCGGTTCCCGGGATGGGGGCGGTGGACGACATCAGGAGAGGGCCTTGTCCCACTTCTCGGCGAGGGTGGCCTTGGCCTTGTCGAGCTCGGCGGAGGCCGGGAAGGCGGGGGTGCCGTCGACCTTGGGCAGCTTGGCCACGAAGGTCTCGTCGGCGGTGCCGTCGGCGGTCATGGCCGGCAGCAGGACGGGACGGGCGTATCCCTTGAGCCAGAGGTTCTGCCCCTCGGCGCTGTAGAGGAACTCCATCCACAGGCGGGCGGCGGCAGGGTGCGGGGCGTCCTTGTTGACGGCCTGGGAGTAGAACTGCGCGTACACGCCGTCGGTGGGGACGGCGACCTGCCAGTCGACGCCCTTCTCCTTGAACTGGTCGGCGTAGCCGGCGTTGAGGTAGTCCCAGTCGATGCTGATGGGCGTCTCGCCCTTCTCGACCGTGGCCGGGGTGGACTCGACGGGAATGAAGTTCCCGCTCTTCTTCAGCTCGCCGAAGAAGTCGATGCCGGGCTGGATGTCCGCGAAGGAACCCTTGTTGGCGAGGGCCGCCGCGTACACGCCGCCGAAGGCGGAGCCGGACTTGGTCGGGTTGCCGTTGAGGGCGACCTTGCCCTTGTACTCGGGCTTGAGCAGGTCAGCGAAGGTCTTCGGGCAGTTCGGAATGCGCTTGGCGTCGCAACCGATGGAGACGTAGCCGCCGTAGTCGTTGTACCAGAGGCCGGTCTCCTCCTTCTGCCCGGCGGGGATCTGGTCCCAGGCCTCGACCTTGTAGGGGGCGAAGAGGCCTTCCGCCGCACCGCTGCGGGCGAAGGCGATGCCGAGGTCGAGGACGTCGGGCGCGCGCTTCTGGCCCTTGCGGGACTTGACGGCGGCGATCTCGTCGGAGCTGGAGGCGTCCGGGTTCTCGCTCTCGATCTTGATGCCGTACTTCGCCTCGAACGCCTTGATCACCTCGCCGTAGTTGGCCCAGTCCGGCGGGAGCGCGATGACGTGCAGGGCGCCTTCCTGCTTCGCCGCCTTGACGAGGGCGTCCAGGCCGCCGAAGTCCGCGGCCGATGTCGTGGTGGCCGCCTTTCCGCCCTCAGCGCCGGCCGCGCCCTCGGGGGCGGCACCACAGGCGGTGACGGTGGTCAGGACGACGGCGCCGAGCAGGACGGCGGCACCGCGGACGGGGGTTCTGCGCACGGGTTCTCCCAGGAACGAGTGATGGAACTTGTCTGAACAAGCCGCCCCTAGTTCGCCTGCGCTTCCTGTCCAGAACATGAACGGGACATGGCGGCTTCCACACGACTCCCGGAAGAGCCGGTTGTGGTGAACCCCAGGTGGAGCCGGCGGACTTGGGAGGTTTCCGCGACACCGCCCCGCACCGAAACCTCGGGTTAGGGTGGACACCGGGACGGCACGACCGGTGACCGTATGCGCACAGCTGCACGCGACAAGGGGACATGGTGACGGCGCTCTACTTGGAGATCGCAGAGGAGCTCCGCCGCTCGATCATCGGTGGCGAGTACCCCGTCGGCTCGCGGCTGCCGTCCGAGAGCGACCTCGCCGAACGATGGTCCGCCTCGCGCGGCACGGTGCGCCAGGCCGTCGCCCTGCTCACCTCGGAGGGGGTCATCGGCTCACGCCAGGGCGCCCGCCGCATCGTGCTGCGCAGGGAGCGTCGACACAGCTTCGCCGAGCTCCACAGCTTCGCCCAGTGGGCACGGACGATGGGCTACCGCTCCTCCAGCCGCTTCCTCCACCGCGAGCGCCGCGCGGCCAGTCCCGAGGAGGCGCGCCGCCTCGCCCTCCCGAAGGGCACCGGGGTCCTGGACGTCCTGCGACTGCGCTGCCTGGACGACGAGCCGGTGATGCTGGAACGCACGGCGTACGCGGAATGGGTCGCCCCCACGGTCGAATCCCTGCCCGTGGATTGCGCCTCGATCATGGACAGCATGGCCGAGGAGGCCGGGATCGTCGCCCACTACGGCGAGCACCTCATCGACGCGGTCCCGGCGGGGAGCGACGACGCCCGCCTGCTCCGCGTTCGCCGCGGGAGTCCCCTCTTGCGCCAGCGACACCTGACCAGCAATCAGGACGGCCGCCCCATCGAATGGACCGAGGACCGCTACCGCGCGGGAAGCGTCACCTTCAACGTGAGCAACTCGGTGGGCACGGCCCCCCTGGTCCGAGACGCCGGCTCGCTGCTGGCGTGAGCCCCCGCCGGGAGGACGGCACGCCCCACCCCCTCCGATGTGAGGTGCATCACTTATTAAGTGTTGTTTAAGAATGCCCGTCGTGGAAGTACCTTTTTCCCTTGCTTTGGGCGTAGTTGACGCTTGCCTTGACCGGCAGTCAAATTCTTCTCGATCTCGCGCCGCCTTCCACGGCTTCACCCCATCTGGAGCATCTGATGCGCAACAGGACTGCCCCGCCCACAGCAGTCGCCCACGGCGCCCCCTCGGCAGTGCCGCGCCCCGCGCAGGAGGACCTCGTCTTCGGCAAGGTCGCCGAGCCGGGCGGCGACGGGCCGGGGGCCCGCACGCAGGACGTCGAGATGTTCGATTCCGCGGCCCCCCTGCCGGAGGGCTCCCGACGGGCGCGACCGCACGGGCGCCACGGCACGGGAAGGCCCCGGCACACACGGAGGGCGGGAAAGCGGCGAAGGGCCCCGCGGGAGCCCGAGCGCGAGAAGCGGTTCAGCATGTCGCTCCCCCTGCTGTTCACGGGCGCCCTCGCTGCCGGGATCGGCCTGACGGTCGGCCTCACCCCCAAGTCGCAGACCCCTCCGAACGGCGCCTCACTCACGATGCCCGACCTGCCCGCCCTCCGGGAAACCTCGGATCCCGCACCGGCACTCCCGGCCCGGTCTGCCGATCCGACGGCACCCGAAGTCGCCCCGACGACGCCAGGAACGGTCCCGACGCCGTCGTCGACGCCTCCCCGCGACACGACACCGCCGTCCCCCGTCGTTCCCCCGGTCCGGGCCGCACCCACGACCCCGACCCCCCACCAACCCGCCCCGACCCCCCACCGCCCCGCCTCTTCCGCAACGCCCGCTTCCCGCCCGTCCGAGCAGTCGGAGGTGCTTGCGCTCGGCAGCACCGGCCCCGGGGTCGTGGACCTCCAGCACCGGCTCCAGCAGCTGTACCTGTACCTCGGGAGGGCCGACGGGACCTTCGGCGAATCCGTGGCCACGGCCCTCACCCGCTTCCAGGTGGCCCGCTCGATTCCGGAGGAGTCAGGGGTGTACGGCCCGATGTCCCGCGCGGCCCTGCTCGCCGAAACAAGCCGCCCCGAGCGGAAGGGCCGGGGCCACCGGAACGGTCCGCACGACTGACCGGACCCTCCGGAGGCAGCCCGAGGTGGTTGCCGTGCGCCCGTTCGGCGGGACCCGGAGGGAAGCGCTCCACACGGTCCGACCCGGCACGACGGCGCGCCCCGGCGGATTCCTCGGGCCGACGGGACCGGGCGGAGGACGCGACCCCGCGCCCAAGGCATCCAACAGGCTTTCGAAGAACACTCCATGACGCCCCCTCAGCACGGGTCGACACGTACACTCGCCACCATGGCATCCCGCATCAGTGAGCTGGTCCTCGACTGCGCCGATCCCGAGCGGCTCGCCGCCTTCTGGGGCGAGGTCCTCGACTACGTGGAACTCGGCCGGGAGGAGGACGGGAGCATCGAGATCGGTCCGCCCGGGGGCTTCGGCGGTCCACAGCCCACCCTGATCCTGAGCCCCAGCGGCGATCCGCGGACCGGAAAGCTCCGCCTGCACATCGATGTCAATGCCACCGACCGCGACCAGGGCGCGGAGCTGGAGCGGCTGCTCGCCCTCGGCGCCGAGCCCGTCGACATCGGTCAGACCGGAGCCGAGAGCTGGCACGTCCTGGCCGATCCGGAGGGGAACGAGTTCTGCCTCCTGCACCAGCGCCTGCGACCCCTCTGATCCGTTTCCCACCGGCTGCCCGCCTCCACCGGGGAACGGAGCGGCCCGTGGGGATCCACCTGCACTCCCACCCGGCTGGCAGACACGCGGCCCGGGTCGGGGCGACGCCCGGAAAGTATGATCAAGCGATGTCTGACATGACTGAGACCACGCCCGGCTGGCTGACCACGGACGAACTGGACGTGGCCAGGGCCCGGATGCCGATCCTGTACGTCGAAGCCGTTCCCGTGCGCGTGGACGACAGCGGCGAAGTCACCAGCATCGGACTGCTCCTGCGGATCGGCGCGGAGGGAACGATCAGCCGCACGCTGGTGTCCGGCCGGGTCATGCACCACGAGCGGGTGCGGGACGCCCTGCTGCGGCACCTGGAGAAGGACCTCGGCCCCGTCGCCCTTCCCCGCGTCCCCTCCTCCCTGCAGCCCTTCACCGTCGCCGAGTACTTCCCGACTGCCGGCATCACGCCCTTCCACGACCCGCGCCAGCACGCCGTGTCCCTCGCCTACGTCGTCCCGGTCACCGGCGACTGCCGCCCCCGACAGGACGCGCTCGACCTGGTCTGGTTCAGCCCGCAGGAGGCGGCCTCCCCCGCCGTGCAGAACGAAATGCCCGGCGGCCAGGGAACGCTCCTCAAGCAGGCCCTGGCACACGTCGGACACGCGTACTGAAATCCCGCTCCCCGAGCGGGGCCGCCCGCGCGGCCCCGCTTGACCTTGACACGGTGACAAGGTCTTCGCTGTGGACGAGGAGGTGGTCCCGATGACCATGGCGAACGAGGGTGCAAAGGTGCAGCAGACGCTGCGGAACCTCATGGGCGGCAGCGCTTCGGTGCGGCTGCGGGCGGCGCTGGCCTCGGGCGCGGCGCCCGACCCGCTCCAGGTCGAGGGACTCGTCCGCCGGTGCGCGGTCGAACCCGACTTCCACGTCCGGGAAACGCTGACCTGGGCCCTCACCCGTCACCCGGCGGCCCTCACGGTCCCCCGGCTCATCGACGAGCTGCGCTCCCCGCGGGCACGGGCACGGAGCCAGGCCCTGCACACCCTGTCCAAAATCGGGGACCGGCGGGCGTGGCCCGCGGTCACGCGGGAGCTGATGGCCGACGCCGACGAGGACGTGGCGCGCAGCGCCTGGCGAGCGGCGGTCGCGCTCGTACCCGAAGGCGAGGAGCCGGGGTTGGCCTGCCTGCTGGTGGAACAGCTCGGACGGGGCGAACGCGAAACGATGCTGAGCCTCAGCCGGGCGCTGATCGCGCTCGGCGAGCCGGCCGACCCGGTCCTGCGCACCGCGATGTCGGCCCCCGACCCCCATGTGCGCCGGCACGCGATCGCCACCGAACGGCTCGCACGCGAGCCGGAGAGCGGATTCGACTTCGCGATCGAGGAAGCGAAACGGATCGTGCTCCTCGGCACGACCGGACAGGAGGAGTGACGGGCCGTGCTGATCGGTGACGTGGCGCGGCGGTCCGGGGTCAGTGCCCGGATGCTCCGGCACTACGAGTCGCTGGGCCTGCTCCGTCCGACGGACCGCACCGGATCCGGCTACCGCGCGTACTCGGACGAGGACGTCCAACGCATCTTCCACATCGAAAGCCTGCGCTCCCTGGGGCTGTCGCTGCGCGAGGTCGGGCGCGCCCTCGACGATCCGGGCTTCGCCCCCTCCGAGCTCGTCGACGACCTCATCCGCCAAACCCAGGAACGGATCGCGACGGAGACGGAACTGCTCACCCGGCTGCGCCGGATCGGCTCCTCCGCACCCGACGGTTGGCACGAGGTCCTCCAGACCGTCGCCCTCCTCCGGGCGCTCGGATCACCGAGCGCCCGCACCCGCCAACGTGCGGCCCTCTCCTCCGCGGAAGAGGCTGCGGTCCCGGTGGAGGCCCTGGTCGAAGCCGTGCTCGACGAGAGCGATCCGATCGTCGCGGGGACCCTTCGCTGGGCCCTGGCACGGGCGGGTTCCGAGGGGCTGCCGCTGCGGGTGCCGGGACTCGGCTCCCCGGAGGCCCCCGTGCGGGAAAGAGCCGTTCGGGCACTGATCGAGATCCCCGGCGACGAAGCGACGGCGCTCCTACGCCACGCCCTCGCCGGCTCCGACGTCGCGGTCCGCCGATGCGCCGCCCTGGAACTCGCGGCACGCGGCACCGCGGAAGGAGTGCCGACGCTGATCGACATGATCGTCGGGGCAGTGACCGACGTCGACGCCGCCGACGCCTTGAGCGCGCTCGCTCACGGCCTCGCAAGGGCGGATCAGATCGCCGGCAGCCTGGTCGACCTCCTCCGGGCTCCCGCCACACCACCGCCCGCACGCCTCCGGTTGGCCCAGGCGCTCGCCGACATCCCGGGGAGCACGGCGACCCGTGCGCTCCTGGAGCTTTCTCACGACGAGGACCGTGCGGTGGCGCTCACCGCGGAGTACGTCCTCGGAATGCGCGGGAGCCGGTGACGGGCACGGTCCGTCGGGGCGCGGGGACGGCCCGGCCCGGTGTCCGGCTCAACCGGGATCGGCGGTCCACGGCCAAGCCGCCTTGCGACCGGCTTCGATGAGGCCCACCATCCGGAACGCGGCGTCCGTGAGGCCGCCGAAGGTGTGTCGGTGGGGGCCGACGGGGGTGTGGGCCGGCCGGTATCCCGCAAGGTTCCAGGTGTAGACAGGGACCTCGGCGGGGACCGGTTCGGCCGGCCCGCTGCTTCCCCGTCGGGCCCGGGGGCCACGGGGGTCGTAGGGAGCCGCCTGCTCGTCGGTGACGATCAGGACGCGGTCGTGTCCCCGGTAGTGCTTCCGGAGTGCCTTCTCGGTGTAGGTGCCGCCAAGGCAGCGGAAGCGCTTCAGCACCTCCAGCACCGACTCTCCCGGTGCGAACGGCACCGCGGCGCTGCCCCAGCCGAACTCCACCAGGTCCGCCTGCTCGGCACGCATCGCCACCGCGGTGCCGAACACGGCTGCCGCGTCCGCCCTGGTCAGTTCGGACCGCTCGGAGAGCGTGTCCCAGAACATGGAGTCGGACCGGTCCACCAGGACCAGGGTACGGCCGGTCAACGAGGGGACGTTGGCCAACGAATGACCAAGTGCCGCCTCCAACGCCACCGCCCAGCGCTGCGACGGGGCGTGTCGGTGGGCGGCCAGATAGCGGAAGGGGAACTGTCGGGAGCGGGCGACCTCGACGGGGTCCGAGAGTCGTGCGGCGACCCGTCCCGCCACCGTGTCCGAGACACCCGCCTCGTCGAAGTTCCGCAGGTTCCGCAGCAGCGCCATCGGTCCCATCGTGGGGATCACGGCTTCCCAGACGGCGGCGTCCACCGGCCCGTGGAGCCACCCCGCGAGGAACTCCCAGGTGATGCCCGCCTCGGCCAGCCGCGCGGTGCCCTCCGGCCCGGTCACCAGCGCCCGCCGCTCGTCCCGGGCCGACTCCCTCAGGACCTGGTGGGCGGTCAGCGTGCGGTCGGCGGGGGGCGGAACCGCTCCGTCGGGGTGGTGGCGGCGGTCCAGGGCGTAGCGGAAGAGCTCCCCCTGCCAGGGCTTGTCGGGGTGCGGCGAGGCGTGCACCAGGTTGAGCACGTCGCCGAAGCGGAAGTCCCTGGAGGCGGTGTCGTACTTGAGCAGGGACCGGGAGGTGTAGAGCCGGCGCACCGCGTCGGCGACGCCCCGTTTCACGGGCTTCGGTACGTTCCGTCCGTACGTCGCCGTCCAGTGGGCGAGCAGTTCGCCCGGCTCGTCCGCGCGCTGGAGGACCGAGTCGACGACGGAGCGGTTGGACGGGCCGCCGGTCTCCCCCGCCCGGAGCCGGGCCGATGCGTATGCGGCGGCGCCCACCAGGGAGGCCCTGCGCACGTTGCCCTCGGTGCGGAGCCAGCGCAGGAGGCCTGCCGTCCACTCGGGGTCCTGCACGGCGAGTTCCCGGACGAGGCGGATGTACCGGTCCTGGCGCTCCTCGCCGGTCTCGTAGAAGGTGTGCTGGGAGGCGAAGTTTCCGACCGCGAGGAGGAAGAGTTCTTCCCGGGGCTCCCGGACGAAGGCAGGACCGCCCGCGTGGGTGCGGAACTCCTGCCCGGCGGGCCCCTGCGCGGTGCAGCCGCGGTGGCCCTGCGGTGGGCGCACGGAGCGGGCGGCTTCCGCGATGTGCGGGGCCACGAGCATCTCGGACCAGACCTTGGAGACGCGTGGAGTGTGACGAGGCAGCAAATCCTCCGGTGGTGAAGGACGGGACGGTCCCGGCCGCAGCGGCTACGGGACGTGGGTCGGGGCCCGTGCGACGGGCCGAACGCGCCCGCGCCCACCGAGATCAAAGGAGGCGGCGGCATCACTTGAGTGTCAGAAGGAAGGAGCCGCAGCCCAGCGCACCGGAGGCGCGGTCGCGAGCACACGGTACAAGATCCGCCGGGCCCCGCACCAATGGTTAAGGGCCGTACCGTGATTCGCGGTGGATCGGGGGGCGGCGTCGGGTGCGGTGCACCGAACGGGGCGGCACCCCCGTAGCGGGTGCGTGTGGCTGTTCCGACGGCGCGACGGGGTGTCTCGGCCGTCGTCGTGCGTCCGCCGGGGAGTGTGGAAGACGACCTGGTTCCGGGCCCTGACGGACGGCCCCGGCCCGCCCGGGCTGCCGCCGGAGGTGCCGACGACGGCCGGGGCGGGCCGGGGAACGGCGGTTCAGCCGGCCGGGGCGGCGGGGCGAAGCGTTTCCACGACCGGGGACGGGTCTTCGTGGCGGCGGGCCAGCGCGCTGAACACGGCCGCCAACAGGGCGCAGGCGGCACCCGCGAGCCAGACGGCCCGGTAGCCGTCCTCGCCGGGCTCACCGGTCGCGGAAGAGGTGAACGCGCCCAGGAGCGAGGCGAAGACGCCTCCGGCGACCGCGCCCCCGAGGGTCTTGACGTTGTTGTAGAGGGCAGCGGCGATCCCCGTGCGGGACGGGTCCGAGGCTTCGACGATCACGGTGGGCATGGCCCCGAGCGCCAGGCCGATGCCGAGGCCCAGGAAGAAGGAGCCCGCCGCCATGTGCCACACCACCCCGTGGAACAGGGCGTACTGGAGGAAGGCCGCCGCCACCAGGGCGAAGGCCGCCACCAGGGTGGGGCGGTAGCCGATGCGTCGTGCGACGGCCTCGGTGGCGAAGGAGCCGAGGACGGCTGCACCGTAGCCGGGCAGTGAGACCAGTGAGATCGCGAGGGCCGACATCGCGAACCCGTATCCGACGGACTCCGGGTCGGCGGCGAAGAAGGTGGCGTTGGGCGCCTGACTGCCGAAGTAGAAGATGCCGAAGAGGAACGCTCCGAGGTAGAAGGGCGCCGCTTCTCGGCCGGCGAGGGCGCGAACGTCCACCAGCGGTTCGTCGGCGCGGAGCTCCACGAGGACCCAGGCGGTCAGCAGAGCGACGCCGAGGAGGAGCGGGCCGAGGACCGCGGCGCCGCCCCACGCACCGTTCTTCGCGGCACCGACGCCGCTCAGCAGGGCGAGCACCGCCGTGCTGAGCAGCGTCACGCCGGGCCAGTCGACCCGGCCGCTCGCCCGGCCGGTGGACTCGGGCACGGCGACGAAGGAGACCGGTACGCAGATCAGCGCGAGCACCGCCGGTACGAGCAGGACGAGGCGCAGGTCGGCCACGGCGGAGCGGAGGAGGCCCATGACGACTCCGCCTGCGAGGGAGCCCAGGGCGAGCGATCCCACCAGGAGGGCGATGGCCTTCCGCGCGTCGGCGACGGACAGCCGGTCCCGTACGAGGGCGATCTCCAACGGGAGCAGTGCGGCGAGGGGCCCCTGGAGGAGTCGTCCGATCAGGACGAGGGGGTAGCCGTCGGCGAGCGCGACGACCAGGGTGCCCGTCGCGACCAGGGCCAGCGCGATCCGGAGCAGGCGTCGGTGACCGTGGAGGTCACCGAGGCGTCCGAACAGGGGCACGCAGACGGCTGCCGCGAGGAGTTGGACGGAGATGATCCAGTTGGTGTCGACGGCGTCGATGCCCAGACGGGTGGCCAGGTCGGGCAGGAGGGGGGCGATGCCGGCTTGCAGGACTCCGCTGGTGATCTCGAAGAAGACCAGCAGCCCGACGACCGCGCCGACGGCGGGGGTGGGGAGCGGAGCGGCGGGCCCTCTCGGCCCGGTGGCGTGCGGCACGGTCACTCCTGGGAGGTGGGGGCGGTCGGGGACGTGGGGGCGGTCGGGAGGGACGCGGCGCGGGCCAGACGCCGGAGGGCCAACCCGGCGAGTAGGGCGGCGGCGTGCGGCAGGGCGCCGTCGTCGTAGACGGCCTGCGGCGAGTGGTTCATCGGGGCGGTCGCGGGGTCGGTGTCGGGCGGACAGGCGCCGAGTCCGAGGAAGGCACCCGGCACTTCGCGGAGGACGAACGAGAAGTCCTCGGAGCCGGCCAAGGGCGTCGGGGCGGGGAAGGCCCGGTCCTCGCCGAGGACGCTCCGGGCCGTTTCGAGGGCGAACGCGGCTTCTCCGTCGTGGTTGACGGTCGGCGGATACTGGTGGACGTAGTCGATGTCCACGCCGACGCCGTGGGCGGCGGCAATGCCGTGCACGGTCCGCTCGAAGGCCGCGCGGACGGTGGCGCGCGTGCGGTCGGAGAAGGTCCGGACGGTGGCCGAGAAGCGTCCTGAACCGGGAATGACGTTGGCCGCGGTACCGGCTTCCAGCCGACCGACCGTGACGACGGCCGGGTCGAAGATGTCGACCTCGCGCGTGACCAGGGTCTGCAGGGCGGTGACCATCGCGCACAGCGCGGGCACCGGGTCGACCGCGGCGTGCGGGGACGAACCGTGGCCCCCCTCTCCCCGTACCGTGACGTGCACCGTGTCGGATGCGGCGAGCACGGGGCCCGGGCGGGTGGCGGCGAAGCCGGTCGGGGCGCCCCGGGAGACGACGTGCAGCGCGTACGCGGCGACGACCCGCTCCCCGGCCGCGTCGAGCACCCCCTCGTCGATCATGATCTTCGCGCCCCCCTGCCCCTCCTCCCCCGGCTGGAACATGAACACGACGTCCCCGGCGAGCTCCTCTCGACGGGCCGCGAGCAGGTGTGCGGCACCGACGAGCCCGGCGGTGTGCAGGTCGTGGCCGCACGCGTGCATCCGGCCGTCGAGGACGGAGGCGTACGGAAGGCCGGTGTCCTCCTGGACCGGAAGGGCGTCCATGTCGCCCCGCAGCAGCACCGCGGGCCCCGGGCGGCCACCGCGCAGGACGGCCGTGACCGAGCTCAGGGAGCGGCCCGGAGTGATCTCCAGATCGAGCCCGTCGAGGGCGGCGACCACCTTCGCCTGGGTGAGGGGGAGGTCGAGCCCCAACTCCGGTTCCCGGTGGAGGGAATGGCGCAGTGCGGCCAGGGCGGGGGTCAGAGTGTGTGCGTCGCGCAGAAGAGACATGCGTGTATCGTGACGATCCGCGTCAGCAGAAGAGATCATCCGCAGGAAGCCACCGCTCATGAGCATGCATCTGCTGGAATCAGCCACTGCCTCCGGCGTTCTCGACGAACTCGACCACCAGTTGATCACCGCGCTGCAGACCTCGCCGAGGGCTCGGTGGGAGCGGATCGGCGCGGCCGTCGGCGTGGACGCGTCGACGGTGGCGCGTCGCTGGAGACGGCTCACCGAGGCGGGTCACGCCTGGATGAGCTGCCACCCCACCGGCTTCGGCCCCACTCCCCCGACCGTCGCCGTGATCGAGGTCGACTGTGCCTCCGGAAGCCTGCACCGGGTGGCCGCGTCCATCGTCGACGACGCGCACCTGGTCACCATCGATCATGTGACCGGGTCCCGGGACCTGATCCTGACGGCGGCGTTTCCCGACCAGGCGGCACTCGCCCGCTACGTGGGGCTGCGCCTGGAGGCCCTCCCGGGGGTCGCCGCGACCCGGTCCCAGATCGCCTCCACCTTGCACTCCGTGGGCAGCCGCTGGCGCCTGGACAGGCTGGCCCCCAGCGGCAGGGAGAACCTGGCGCCGCCCCCGACGCATATCGGCGCCGGGATCGGGCGGCGCCTGGCCCCCGCGGACGAACTCGACCACCGGCTGTTCGGCCTGCTCGCGCAGGACTGCAGGCAGTCGGTCGCCGCGCTGGCGCAGGGCAGCGGTGCGAGCGCCAGCACCGTGCGGCGGCGCCTGGACCGTTTCCACCGCACGGATGCGCTCGTCTACCGCTGCGAGGTGGCCCGGTACCTCTCCGGCTGGCCGGTCGCGGTCACCCTGTGGGGCATCGCGCCACCCGATGCCACGACCCGGATCACCGCGCACCTCGCCACCCAACGCGAAACCCGCCTCTGTGCATCCATCTCCGGCCCCCACAACCTGCTGCTGACGGTCTGGTTGCGCTCCGCGGAGGACATCCCCTCCTTCGAGACCCGCCTGTACTCCCGGTTCCCCGAACTGACCGTCGCGGACCGGGCCGTGACCCTCTGGCCGCTCAAACTCGCCGGCCAGATCCTCGATCCGCAGGGGCGGCGCATCCGTGGCGTCCCCGTCGGCTTCTGGCACGACCCCGCCACCGAGCGCTCGGAGGCGGACCTCGTGCGCCGTCTCGCCACGCCCACGGCCCGGACCGACCGATCGGGGTTGAGCCGTCCGCCCGTCGGGGACCTCAGTCCCCGTGCTCCGCGAGCGTGAGGGCGAGCCGCTCCAACAGGTCGGCGAGTTCGGTCCGTTCCTCGTCGTCCAGCCCGGCGAGCAGTCGGCGCTGGTTGTCGAGGTGCACGGCGATGAGCCGGTCGGTCAGGGCGATGCCCTCGGCGGTGAGCGTGACGAGGCGTCCGCGCGAATCCGTCTCGTCGACGCTCCTGGAGACCAGCCCGCGGGCTTCGAGCCGGTCGACGCGCTTGGTGATGGCGCCGGTGGTGACGAGGACGGCGCGACTGAGGTCGCCCGCGGACAGGACATGGGGCTCACCCGCTCGCCGCAGGGCGGCGAGCAGGTCGAAGTCTCCGCTGCCCAGGCCCGCAGCGGCGAACGGCGGTCGCAGGTGCTGGTCCAGGGTCTGGGTGAGCCGGAAGAGCCGGCCGATGACGAGCATCGGAGTGGCGTCGAGATCCGGGCGCTCACGTTTCCACTGGTCGACGATGGCGGCGATGGCGTCGGACGGCATGCCTTCATCTTATCTTCCACGGATGATAATTTCCCTTCCATGGAAGATATATCCGGCCCTCGGGTCGCCCCGGCTGCGGTCCCCCCGTCCGGTGCCGGCGCCCCCGCCCGACGTCGCCTCATCGCCGCGGGCCTCACGACCTCGATCGGCGACGGCATCTACGTACCGCTGACCATGCTGTTCGTCCACGGACTCACCGGGCTGTCCCTCACCTCGATCGGCACGGGCCTCACCATCGCCGGACTCGCCGCACTCGCCTTCATGCCGGCCACGGGCATCCTCATCGACCGCTGCGGCGGCCGACGCGTGCTCATCGGGGTACTCGTGCTGCGCGCGATCGGGTTCGCGGCCTACCCGCTCGCCGACTCCTACCCGGCCTTCCTGACGATCGCCCTGGTGGTGGCGGTGGGCACGTGGGCGTCCGCACCGAGCCAGCAGTCGCTCATCGGCGACCTCTCCCGGGGAGCGGAACGCGACAGGCTGCTGGCCTGGGACCGCAGTCTGCGCAACGCCGGCATGGGCGGGGGAAGCCTGGCGGCGGCCGGCATGCTGGCGTGGCGCGGAACGACCGGTTTCGTCGTGGCCGCCGAGGTCCTCGCGGTGCTCTTCGCCGTCGCGGCCGTCCTGGTCGCCCGGATCCCCCACGTCCGCAGCACCACCAACCAGCCACGGCCTCCCGGCGGGTACCGGAGGGTGCTCACCGACCGACCGTACCTACTGCTCACCACGGCCAACTTCCTGATCGCCTTCGGCTACACCACCCAGGCCATGGCCCTGCCGGTGTTCCTCACCCGCGACGTCGCGCTCCCCGACGCCCTGGCCGGAGCCGTCTTCGCGGTCAACACCACCCTGGTCGCCGTACTCGGCGTCCCCGCCGCACGGCTGACCTCACGCGGACGGCGAACCCGTACGGCCGCACTCGGTGCGGTGACCTTCGCGCTCTCGTTCGCGGCCTTCGCCGCCCTGCCCCGACTCGTCCACGGCCCGGGAGCCCTCCTCGCCGTCCTGGCGGTCGCGGTGCTCTACACCACCGGCGAACTCGTGCACTCCGCCCCCTCACAGGTCCTCTCCGTCCAGGCCGCCCCCGATCACCTGCGGGGGCGCTACCTTTCGGTCCACCAACTGTCCTGGTCGGTCTGTCGCACCATCGCCCCCATGCTGTTGGGGTTCCTGCTCGACACCGGCCCGTGGCACCTGTGGACGGTCCTCGCCCTGTTGGTCCTCACCGGTGCGGCGGTCCTCTTGCTCGCCGAGCGCTCGCTACCGGAGCGGGCGAACCGTGCGCCCCGCCCGGAGGCCGACGGGGTGCACGGAGGCCGACCGACCCCGGTCCGCGCTCACTCGCAGCGGTAGGTGAACGTCCCCTCCGCGGCATGGGGAGTGGGAGAAGTGATCACGAGCCGCGCCACGGCCCGGTGGGTGCCGGCCCCGTGGAAGGTCCACAGGAGGTGGAGCCTGGCCTCCTCCTGCCCCCGGGCCAGGGTCTCGCGCAGGGGCTCGGAACGGGTTCCGTCGCTGCGCTCCCAGTGATAGGTGAGGGTCCCCGGACGCCCGTCGGTCCGTACCAGACCCAGCACGTTCGCAGTGCCGTCACAGGCGAGCGGCTGCTCGGACGCGGTGACGTCGACGGCCCGGACCGCGACCCGGGGACCGTACTCGCGCCAGAAGAGGAAGCCCAGGACGAGGAGCAGGATCACGGCGGCGGGGACGTATCTGCGGGGCCACCGGGCGCGGGACGGACGGGGCGGCATCGGGGCGCCGGGCAGGGTGCCGTGCCAGATCTGGGCCGCGGTGGGGGTGTTCTCGACGCGGTGGACGACGGCCGCGGTCACTCCGGGGCCGAAACGGAGGACTTCTCCCTCGACCCGATCGGGTGCCGGCCCGGACGCCTGCGCCTGCTCCTGCTCCTGCTCCGGTCCCTGGAACCAGTGACTGCCCAACTCGGTGGCGCTGTAGTCGTCGTCGTTCATCTGATCACACACCGCTGGAGGAAGATCTGCTGCAGGGAACCGCCGTTCGCGGCGGCCGGGTCCGTCGTGGCGCGCGCTCCCCAGTAGCAACCGGCGTTCCGAACCGTGTGCGGGACCGTCAGCGTGTACCGGGTGGCTCCTTCCCGCCGGAAGGTCACGGAACCGTCGGGCGTGCCCGGCACCCCCTTCTCGTCACTGGTGAACCATTCGACGAGGAGGGTCACCGGCCCGACTCCGTCCGTCGTGATCTCGACGGTCGCCTCGGCGGTCGCATACCCGGTCTGGCGCAGGCTCGTGACCGAGACCGCGGTGACGGAGACCGGCGGCCTGGTCGGCGGCCTCGTCAGGGGCGGCCTCGTCAGGGGCGGGACAGTCGTGGGCGGGACGGTCGTGGGCGGGACGGTCGTGGGCGGAAGCAGGGTGGGGGGAAGCGTGGTCGGCGGGGCCGGTGGCGTCGTGGTGGGCGTGGAAGGGGTGTCGGGCGTCTCCGTGGGGCCGGAGCTGGAGGACTCCGACGGGGTGGGCGGGTCCGAAACCGTCGGAGTGGACGTGGCCGTCGGCGGCTGCGTCGGCCCCGGGCCGGGATCCGGTGGGTTCGGGTCCGGCGTCGTGCTCGTCGTCGCGAAGGCCTGAGCGGTCTCGTCGCCGTTCGGCTCCTCTCCTCCGGCCCGTGCGGCAAGGGCGAGCAGCAGTGCCAGGACCAACGCAGCCGCTCCCGCCGGCAGTCCCCTGAGGAGGTACCGGCGCGGACGCGGTGCCGGCGGTCGGGGCAGGGTGGTCGTGGCGAGCGCGGTCATGCCCTGGGCCGGAGCTCCCTGGGAAGGGAAGAGCAACGGGAGCAGCGCGGCCAACGCCGCGAGGCGCCCCCGCCCCCGCTCCTCCCAATCGGGGCCGTAGGCGGTCGTGGCGATCGATTCCAGTTCGCTGACGAACGCGTCCGCGTTCTCGGGCCGTTCGTGGGGAGCCTTGGCCAGGCCCCGACGAATCAGCGGGCGCAGTGGCTCCGGCGCCTGGCCATCCGGCACCGGCGCCTCCAGGTGCTGGAGCGCGAGCTCGGCGAAGTTGTCCCCCGCGAAGGGCTTGTGACCGGTGAGGCACTCGAAGAAGGTCGCGGTTGCCGCATAGACGTCGGCCGCCGGGGCGGCGGGGGCGCCGTTCCACTGTTCGGGCGCCATGTAGGCGGGCGTTCCGGCGACGCCGGGTCTACTGTCCCGGCCGGCCGCGATCCCGAAGTCGACCAGTTTGGACGATCCATCGGCGGCGACCAGCACGTTCTCGGGCTTGTAGTCACGGTGCACGACGCCTGCGCGGTGGGCGGCGGCGAGCCCCAGGAGCGAGCCCTTGAGGACCACGAGCGCGGCCTCGGGGCCGGTCGATCCCTCCTGGGCCAGGAGGGCGCGCAGCGCGACGCCGTCCACCAGTTCCATGACGATGGCCGCTCCCCGCGGCGCCTCGACGTACTCGTACAGCCCCACGACGTGTCGGCTGTCGAGGGCGCCCAGGAGACGGGCCTCGGAGCGGAATCCGCGGACGAACGCCTCGTCCGTGCGCAGCCGCTCGCTCAAGTACTTCACGGCGACCGGCACACCGGTTCCGTCGTGGGTGGCCAGCACCACGCGCCCGCTGCCGCCCGAGCCGAGTTCCCTGGACTCCGTGTATCCCGGGACCACCCATGCGCTCATCCTCGTCCCCCTTCCCTCCGCCACGGCCTTCTTCTCCCCACAGAGACAAATTCTCGCCAAGGCCGGTTCCCGGCGATAGGGGGAAGCCGACGGTTGTGGACGTCATGCACCGAGTAGGGTCCCGGCAAGCGGTTGCCCGGGCGTCCGGCGCCGGGCGCGAGCGGTGCTGCGGCTCGGTGCACCGTGTGCGGGCGGCGCCGGGGACGGGCCGGCCGTCCCGGACACGGCAGCGCAACCGGAAGAGAGGCAGCCAGCCCATGCCCGTCGTCGACGCCTGGATGCAGCACCCGACGCTCCGCCACTCGAACCACGAGATGTTCGAGTCCTTGCGCCGGTGGACCGGAGCGAAGCTCCTTGAGGAACCGTTGCCGGTCGCCGCGACGGTGGCCGCCATGGCCGCGGCCGACGTCGAGATCGGACTTTCGGCAGCTTGGTACGGGCCCCGGGGGCCGCTGATCAGCAATGACGAAGTGGCCGATTTCGTCGCCGGTTCCGGGGGACGGCTGCGCGGGGTGGCCGGAGTGGACCTCACCCGTCCGGTGGAGGCGGTGCGGGAACTCCGCCGGGCCGTGACGGAACTCGGCTTCGTGGCCCTGCGGATCGTGCCCTGGCTGTGGCAGCTTCCGCCCACCGACCGGTTGTACTACCCGTTGTACGCCGCCTGCGTCGACCTCGGCGTCCCCTTCTGCACCCAGGTCGGGCACACCGGACCGCTGCGCCCGTCCGAGACCGGTCGCCCCATCCCGTACATCGACCAGGTCGCACTCGACTTCCCGGAGCTGACCATCGTCTGCGGCCACATCGGCCACCCGTGGACGGCGGAGATGATCGCGGTGGCCGACAAGCACTCCCGCGTCTTCATCGACACCAGTGCCTACACCGTCCGCCGCTACCCGCGCGAGCTGGTCGAATACCTGCGCGGACGGGGTCGCGGCAAGGTCCTGTTCGGCACCAACTACCCCATGATCACCCCCGCCCGGGCCCTGGAACACCTCGACGAACTGGGTCTGGACGAGGAGACCACCCGACTGTTCCTCTCCGAGAACGCACGCCGGGTCTTCCGTCTCTGACCCTCGGAAGAGACGGAGGGATCTCCCTCGGGGAACCATTTCCCTCAGGTCCCGCGGTGCAGCGGCTCGGTACCGCGGGGCGACGGACCCGCCCGGTGCGGTGACCGCAGCATCGGGTCATCGCTGCGCCGGGGTGGCCGCAGCGGGCGGTTTCGACGCTCCGTCACGGGGCCCCGGTACGTGCCGGAGGCGTTGCGGCGCCGGTGCGGTTGCCGTCGCCCCGGGTTCGAGGGCGGCCAGGAGGCGGCGCAGTGCCCGGTGCGCCTGCGGGGCGTCGAGCCGGGACTCCAGCTCCGTCAGGGCGCGGCGGGCGTGGTGGCGGGCGCGCCCGGTGCGTCCGGCGCGGTGATCGGCGAAGGCCCGGGCGTAGTGGGCCAGGGCGGCGGCCCAGGCATCGTTCGCACAGGTCGGCTGGGCCAGGGCGCGACGGGCGGTGCGGACGGCCGCCGCAGGGGTGCGGTGGGCCTGGGCGACGGCCAGCGCAGCAAGGCTCACGCTGGGCGGCGGGCCTCCGGGAGCCCCGCGGGGCGTGGTCTCCGCGGCCTGTCGGTAGTACCGCACGGCCGTTTCGGCGTCCTGCCGTCGCCAGGCGAGGGTGCCGTGCACATGGGCGATGCGCCCCAGCAGGGCGTCGTCGCCGGCGAGCACGGCGGCCGGCCAGGCCAGGGACAGCAACCGCTGGGCCGTCCGGGGGTCCCGGGTCGCGCCGAGCCAGGCCGCGAGCCACTGGCCGTACGCTGCGAGCGGGCTACTGGAGGGGAGTCGAGCCAGCAGCACGTGCAGATGGGCGCTCCCTTCCTCGGCACGCTCCTGGACCACCCACCAGAACCACAGGTGGAGCACGGCCTGCAGGGCCTCCTCGACGTGTCCGGCCCCGGTCGCGCATCGCCGTACCAGGGCCACCAGGTCGTCGTGTTCGTCCTGGACGGTGCGGAGGGCCTGACGCTGGAGGCCCGTGGTCCAGAGGGTCTCGGCGACGGCCGCCGTGCCGAGGACGTGGGCGGCGTGCAGATCTCGGGTCACCGGCCCTTCTCCTGCTGCCGATAGCCGTTCGGCGCCGAAGTCCCGGGCCGCCCGTGCCATGCGGTAGCGGTGCTGGCGCACCCCTCCTGCTTCCCCGTGCACCTGGAGCACCCCCGTGGCGCTCAACGTCGCCAGCGCGGGCGGCACCTCGTGCGGCGCGAGGTCGACTCCGGAGCACAGGGGCACGGCCGCCGCCTCCGTGAAGGTTCCGGCGAAGACGCTGAGGCGCCGCCAGACCTTGCGGGCCGCTGGTTCGCACAGGGCGTGCACGGCTCCCATGGAGGTCCGCAACGTGCGGTGCCGCCGCAGGAGCGGGGCCGGGTCGGCGAGCCGGCACGGACCGGATTCGAGGTGGTCGGCCAGTTCCTCCATCGTCCACTCACCCAGTCGGCCGGCGGCGAGTTCGAGGGCCAGGGGAACGCCTTCGAGCAGTCGGCACACCCGTGTCACGGCCGTCGGATCGGGCTCTCCTCGCCATCCGTGCGCACGGGCGCGGGAGAGCAGGAGCTCCGCGGCCGGCGAGGAGCGCGCACGGTCCGCCCCGGGCTCGTACCACAGTGGCTCCAGGCGCAGCACCGTCTCGTCGCCGAGCCCGAGCGATCGCCGGGCGGTGACGAGGACGCGTACGGTCGGAAGCGCCATCAGCAGGGTCTGGACGAGGCCGATGCCCTCCGTGTGCACGGGGTCGACGTCGTCCAGGAACAGCAGTACTCCGCCGGGTGGAGCCGGTCGGTCGGCCGTGCGGGGGCACGTTCCCCCGGGTTCCCAGGAGAGACCGGTGGCGCCGAGTGCCCGGGTGACCCTCGCCGTCAGCGCCCGGCGCCCCACGGGAACGCCGTCGTGCCAACGCACCCGAACGACCGTCCGGCAGGGGTCGGTCGGCAGGGAGGAGACGGCCGCCAGGGCCAGTCGGCTCTTCCCGGTCCCGGCCGCTCCGGTCACGGTGACCAGCCGGTGTCCGGCCAGGGCCGTCCGGAGCACGGCGAGCTCTTCGTCACGACCGATCAGGGCGTGCCCATCCCGGTGGTACCCCACGAACGGGGCCTCGTGTCCCTCGCTCCGAGTCCACATCTCAGGCACCGCGCACCATCCCCATCGTCGTTCTCGCCACTGACCCGCCGAAACCGTGCAGTACGGAAGAAAACTGCAGGTCCAGATTGCAGAACCGTCACTGCAACGGTCATCACGGCAACCCCAACGCTCTCGCCCCGCCACGAGTGGCGCACGACGACGCCGAACCACCCACCACGACGAACGGGGGAACAGGAGACCGACACCATGTAGCCCCACTCGACGAACCGGCCCGGGAGGTTCACCCTGGAGCCGACCCGGAGGAGACTCTTCCGTTGGCTTGAAAGGGATCCGCTTGACGCGTCTGGCAGTTAATGATCAATTCGAGTAATCTTCGATCGCGCCGGGGGGCGTCTGACGATCACCCGGGAGCAGAACTTGGGGGACAGATGCCCAACGTCGCATTGCTCGACCTGCCGTTCCCACCCCGCAGCAATCCGCACCGGGCGTCCGTGACGCGGCGCCATCAGGATTGGCTGCTCCGCCACGACGGACTGGCCGTCACCATCGACCTTCCGTCGTACGACCGGTGGGACGTGCCCCGACTCGCCTCGTTCACCAGCCCCTACAGCGCCGCCGACGACCTCGTCCTCGCCGCGGACCTGCTCGGCTTCTACTTCCTCTTCGACGACCGCTTCGACTCCGCCCTCGGTCGGGCTCCGGCGCAAGTGGCCCAGATGTGCACCCGGCTGACGTCCCTTCTCCACGGGAACGACCCCGCCCCCGAGATCCGGACGCCGGTCGAGCAGGCCTTCGCCGACCTCTGGGAACGCAGCGAGCGCGGCATGTCCGCCCGATGGCGAGCCCGGGCCGCCTACAACTGGGAGTGGTACTTCGCCTGCCACCCGGCCGAGGCCGCCGGTCGGCTCTCCGGGCGGCTCCCGGACCGGGAGGGCTATCTGGCGCTCCGTCGGGGTACCGCCGCGATGGAAACCCTCTTCGACATGGTCGAGCGGCTGAACCGCTTCGAGCTGCCACAGGAGGTGCTGCACCACCCGACCTTCCGGCGCATGAGGCAACTGGCCGCGGACATACCGTCGTTCACCAACGACGTACACTCGTACGACCAGGAAATCGCCCGCGGTGACGTCGCCAACCTGGTGATGATCGTCCGCGAGGAGCGCGGCGGCACCCCGGAGGAGGCGGCAGCCCAGGTCATGTGCGAGGCCCAGGGGATGGTCGACCGTTTCGTCGAGCTGTCGTCCGAAGTCCCCGGGATCTGCGACCTCCTCGGTCTCCCTCCGGCCGCGCGCGAGGCCGCCCACCGTTACGTCGACGGCCTCACCGCCTGGATCGCCGGTTACCACCGCTGGGAGATCGCCACCGGCCGCTACGGCAACTGAGCCCCCGGTGGGGGCGGTCGCCCGTGGGACGAGCCCGTCGCCGCAGCGCCACGGGGCGGGCGAGGGCCGCGCGGCGCGACCGCGCCGCGCCGACCGACGTCAAGGACGCTGGTGCGCTGCGGCGGCCCGTCGGTGGTACGCCTTGTTGGCGATCCGCCAACCGTCCGCGCCCCGCACCAGCAGGAAGACGTCCACGAACGCGTCAGCACCGTGCAGCAGCGTCATGGTCGCGGTCGCAACGGTGCCGTGGACGTCGACCGCGTCGATGCGCCGGGAGCGCTCGTGCTCGTCCGGGGCCGGGTGCCCCGGGAACAGTGCGCAGTACGCGTCGAGGGGCCACGAGACGAACGCGCCCTCCCGGACGCCCTCGATGTGGGCCGTGGGCAGGAAGGCATCGCGGAAGTGGGCGGGGTCTCCCGTGGCGTGGCCGCGGGCATAGGCGCGCAGTGGTTCGAGCACGGCGTCCTCCACCGGGGGGACCGTGGCGGCGAGGGCGATGTCGGCCTCGGGGCCGACGGGGGAACCGGCGAGACCGGCCGCAGCGCCCAGGGGGGCGTCCGACGCCTCGGCGAGCAGTGCCATGTCCTTGGCGAGCGCCCCGACCGTGAATTCGGCCGCTCCGGAAGGGCGCCCGGTGAGGAACGGGCGCTTGCGGGCCACCAGCCCGCCGAGAGGGCCGAGCGCGAGGGCGTCCAGCGCCTCGGCGCGCGGCAGTCCGAGGGCATCGGCCTGCTGGAGGGAGTCGCGCAACGCGAGGACGGCTCCGGCGAGGCTGCTGTTGACGACCAGCTTCAGCACTGCAGCGGTGGAGGCGTCCTCGACGTGCCGCACGGTGCCCAGCGCTTCCAGTACCGGTCGGACGCGGTCCCGTACGCCTCCGTCCGCAGCGACGAGGATCCGCAGGGCACCGGCGGCCACGGCCGGCACGGAGCCCAGCACGGGGGCGTGGACGTAGGAAGGACCGAACTCCCCCGACAGTTCCGACGCTTCGGCAGGGGAGACGGTGCTCGTGTTGATGACGACCGTGCCCGCGCGCAAGACGTCACGGACCTCGTCGAGCACCTGGCGACAGGCCGGCCCGTCGAACAGGGACAGCAGGACGGCATCGGCCTCCGCCACGGCGTCGGCCGGGTCGGCGGCGGTCCTGACGGTGCCCGTGGTTCGCCCCGAGCGCGTCCAGCCGGTGACGTCCAGGCCCAGGGCCTCCAGTCGCGTGGCCATGGCCGAGCCCATGCGCCCCAGGCCGAGCACGGCGATCGTGTGCGGTGTGGTCATGCCCTTCATCGTGGCGCCGCACCACCCATGCGACAAGCGACGATCTCGCAGGCGAGCCATGCCCTCTGCGCATGGCTCGCCGCTTCGGTCCGGGTGGGCGCGGCGCGGGCCCTACCACGGTGCTTCCGGCCGGCCCCCGGAACCGAACGGGCCCCGCCCGCGGCGTCGCACCACAGGCCCTGGGGACCGGGACCGGGGCCGGAGATCGGAGTTGCCGCTGCCTGGGCGCTTCACCCCTGCAGCGCCACCGCGGCACGGTGCCCCTCCGGTACGGCGACGTCGACCAGGATCCATCCGGTCGGCGCGGACGGGACCGGACCGGAACCCACGTAATCGGCGGACGGATCGGCGCCCAGACCGATGCCGAGACCCTTCAGATAGGCCTCCTTCCTGGTCCAGACCCGGGCGAAGGCAGCAGGGCGCAAGGCCGGGGCGAGAGTGGCGAGCTCCGCCGCCTCCGCCGGGTGGAGAACCTCCGACGCCTCCGCAACCGTATGGGGCGCCGGCACCCGTTCGATGTCCACTCCGACGGGGGTGGAGGCAACGGCGATCAGGCTGAGCCCCTCGCAGTGCGAGAGCGAGAAGTGCAGTCGCCGGCCCGGGAGCACCGGCCGTCCGTGCGGTTCGCCGCAGCAGGGACAGGGCGCCCGGGCCACCGAAACGGCACGGGGCGCGACGTCCAGATGGGCTCCGAGCAGACGCCGCAGTCCCACGTGTGCGCACAGGTACGTGGCGCGGTCGGCGGGGCGGCGGAACTCGTCGGCCCGGGCCAGCTCCCTCGTGTCCAGGACGAGGGGCGCGTACCGGGCGGCCGTGTCCTGGTGCACGTCGGTGGCCACCAGCCAGAGTTGGGGGCGGACCGGACGCAGCTCGGGCAGCGGTGACAGGGGGGTGGACAGGAGGGGAAGGGAGGTGGGGACGAGAAGGTCGCCCTCCGGTCGGCCGGTCCCGTCGAGGTCGGCCGAGGGGGGGTCCTGCGCTGATGGAAGGAGCAGCGGGATCATGTCTGCCTCACACGGAAGTGGCGGTGGGCTCCGGTGCGATACGGGGAGAACCCTCGACGTGCGGTGTGGCGGTGGCCGTCCCGCCCCGCAGGGCGACGGCCGCGGCGACCGGGGAGCAGAGGGCGAGGGCTGCGCACAGCAGCCAGGTCCCGGTCACCCCGAGGAGCAGGGAGACGGGGCTGAACAGGGCCAGGGACAGTGGCGCCGCGCCGATCCCGGAGAGGGCGAAGGTCGACATCGCGGCGCCCATGCTCCCTTCGGGAACGGCCTGCTGGTAGCCGGTCACCAGCGCCGGCCCGTTGAGGCCGGACAGCAGGCCGACGACGCCGGCGGTGGCGGCCAGCACCAGGGCTGAGGGTACGAGCGCCATGGCTGCCATGCCGACCGCGAGGCCGACACCGGTCACCACGAGCTTGGTGCGTGCCGGAATCCGGTGGGCGAGGGCGGCTCCCAGGGCGGCGGACGCGAGTGCACCGGCGCCGAAGACGGACAACACCATGGCGACGGCACCGACGCCCCACCCCTCTTCGGACGCCCGGAGCGGCAGCGCGACTTCGGCCGGCCACAGGAACGCCAGGTCCATGCAGAAGCAGGCCACGAACATCCATCGCAGTCGTGGGTGGGCAGCGAGCAGCCGGAAGCCGTCACCGGACCGGCGCAGCAGGGAGGGGCCCTGGGGGGCGGGCTCGGGCCGCGCCATGCCCCGGGTGACGTGGGCGGCACAGCCGAGCCAGACGGCGCAGCCGACGGCGCCGGCCGCCATGGCGACGGGCAGGCCTCCGACGGTGACGAGCCAGGCTCCGAGCGGTGATCCCGCAATGGGGGCGAGGCGCAGCACCATGGAGAAGAGCGAATTGACGCGGCCGAGCTGTTCCCGCGGGGCGAGGCGGGGCAGCAGCACCCCGGAGGCCGGGCCGGAGATGCCGAGGAGCAGGCCGTCGACGAGGGCGACCGCGATCAGTGGCCAGAGGGTCTCGGTGGTGACGGTGACTGCGGTTCCGGCTCCAAGGACGAGGATGCGGATGCCGGTTGCACGGAGCAGGACCGCACGGGGGCCGAGCACATCGGCGAGCGCGCCGCCGAAGAGGAGGAGCAGGGCGCGCGGCAGGGTGGCGGCGAGGGTGACGTAGGTGACGGCTTCCCGGCCACCGAGCTGGACCGCCGTCCAGCTCATGGCGATGAGGAGGGCGAAGCTGCCGGCTTGGACGGCGGCCTGGCCGATGACGAGACTGCTGACGCGGCGCCAGTCGACGGTGTTCTTCTGCTCCGCCGGTGCGCTGGTGGTGGTCGGGGGCGTTGCCATGGTGTCGGCTTCCTGTGGTCGGAGGAGGAGGGCGGGATGTGGTGGAGTCCCCGTCGTCAGAGGGGCGGGCGGACCCGTACCCGGGCGTCCGCCGGATCGCCGCGGAGCGTCGCGGCGACCGCGAGGGCCACGGCGCGGTCGGCGGCGCGGCGCACGGCACGGCGCCCACGGGTGCCGCGGGCGGTGGGGCGGCAGGTGCTCCGGGAGCCCGGGCGGGGGGTGCACAGCTCGACGCGTCCTCCGAGGTAGCCGCGGCCCGCCTCGGCGAGGACGCGCTGTGCCGTCCGTCGGGCCGCATCGGCCAGGAGCGCCCCGTGGACGGCATCGCCGACGGAGCGACGGACGTCTTCGGCAGTGGGTCCGGCACCGTCGCCCCCGACACCGTGGGAGAGGTGCACGGTGATGCCGGGGGCTTCGCGGACGGAGAAGCGGGCCCGGACCGCGCGGTCCCCGCCGCGCCTCCGACGGGCGGTCATGACGTCGCCCCCGCGGGCTCCGTGCCGATCGGGAACGGAGGGGCGGCCCGGTGCTCGACGTGCGTCGGGTGGTCGTCGGGCCACCACAGGTCCTCGGGCTCCAGCGCGGTGACGGTGTACTTGCCCAATGCGCTGATGAGCAGCCGCAGTTCGAGGGCGATGCTCTCGACGAGGCGTTCCAGCCCGTGGTCGGGGTCCTCGTCGACGGCCAGCAGGGCTGCTCGTCCGAGGCCCACGGCCCCGGCGCCCAGGGCGAGGGCGCGCACGGCGCGACCGCCCTCCCACATCCCGCCGCCGGCCAGGAGGCAGCCGACGGGGTGGCCGATGCGGCGCAGACATTCCGCGAGGGGCAGGCCGACGTGGTCGAGGAACACTCCGGGAGCCCAACCGGTACCGCCCTCGGCCCCGTCGACGGTGACGGCGTCCGCTCCGGCGGACCAGGCTGCGCGAGCGGCACGGGCCACGTCACGGCCGGGGTGGAACTTCACCCACGTACGGGCCTTGGGGAAGTTGTTCCGCATGAACCGCAGCTGCTGGCGGAGGATCTCCTCGGTGAAGGTGCCGGGGGTGGCGCAGCGCAGCTGGCGCTCGCCGTCGCGGTCGAAGACCTTGCGGACGGTGAATCGGCGGGCGAGCTGTTCCGCCTCCGCCCCGTCGACGACCGTCATCCCGCCGAGGCCGGGTTTGGCCCCCTGGCCGGTCTTCAGCTCGAAGGCGAGCCTGCCCGTCTCCAGGAGGGGACGGAATGCGGGGTCGCTGTAGAGGAGGTTCCAAACTTCGGAGTCGGCGTCCTCGGTGGACTGCTGGACGACGATGCCGCCGACGCCTTCGGGCGCGGCGTCCAGGTACGCCTCGACACGGGTGAGGAGCGCGGACCGGGTGGCGTCGCCGGCACGGCGGTAGCCATGCACGGGAATCATGTTCTCGCCGATGACCATGGGGATGCCAAGGCGGGCGGCCTGCCGGCTCGCGTGGACGGCGAGGTCTCCGCTGCCGGCCCGGGTCGACCCGAAGGCGGACAGGTAGAGCGGGAGCCGTGCGGTGAAGCCGCCGACGCGGGAGGCGAGGTCGACGTCGGTGAACTCCGGTTCGCGGGCGAGGTCGATGAGCTTTTCGAGGCGTTGGGGCATGAAGACGGGCGGGACGAGGCGCGCCCGGTCGAGGGCGTCACCGGGGGGCACGGCGCCGGGGCCGTACAACCGGGTGCCGTATCCGGCGGGGTCGGGGAAGACCTCGGCGGTGCCGTTGCGGGCGCGGGCGCGGACCGCCTGCTCGGGGAAGTCCGGGGCACTGAGAGAGGTCACGGGGCCACCACCCCGGGGAGCTTCGGGTAGGCGCTGACCTGCCACAGGGCGTCGAGGCCGGTGAGGAAGCGGACCAGGCGCTGCAGGCCCATGCCGAATCCGGCGCTGGCCGGTATCCCCTCGCGGGCTTCCTTGAGGTACCAGGCGTACTTGGCGGGGTTCTCGCCGCTCTCCCGCATGCGGGTGACGATGGTGGCGTAGTCGGCCTCGCGCTCGCTGCCGGAGACGAGCTCGCCGTAGCCGTGCGGAGCGATCAGGTCGAAGTTGCGCAGCACGCCGGGGCGGTCGGGGTCCTCCCTGTCGTAGAAGCCGCGGGAACCCTTGGGGTAGTCGTTGATGAAGAAGGGGCGGTCGCCCTCCAGGGAGAGGAGCCGCTCGCCGGCCCAGTCGATCTCGCCGTCGGGGTTCTGCGGGTGGCCTGCGGCGAGCAGCCGGGCGACGGCCTCGTCGTGGGTGCAGACGTCGTACTTGCCGGCTCGGAGGTCGGCGAAGTCGTTCTCGAACCGGCCCAGTTCGGTGAGGACGTCGGGGACGGTCGTCCAGACGTGCTCGGCGACGTGGGTGAGCAGCCCGGCGGCGATCTCCTGGGCGTCTTCGCGACCTGCATCGGCGATCTCGACGTCGATCTGGTGGAACTCGACGAGGTGGCGCCCCGTGCCGGCGGTCTCCTCGGGTTCGACGCGCACGTTGGGGGCGATGTAGAAGAGGCGGGGGAAGCCCCTCAGCGACGCCTGCTTGTAGAGGATGGCGCTGGTCATCAGTTTGTACGGGTGGCCGTAGTAGTCGACGTCGAGGGCTTTGGCGCCGCGCCCGCCGGGATCGGTGACGGGCCCGACGAGCGGGGGCAGCAGTTCGGTGAAGTCCTGGCTGCGCAGATAGGCGCGGGCCGCGTGCAGTGCCTCCTGCTGGACGAGCATGGCGGCGCGCAGTTGCGGCGACCGGAGGTGCTCACCGAGCGGGGGCGGGGACGCCGGTGCGTCGGTGGGGAGGGGCTGGTCCATAACGGGCTCCTGTTCGTGGTGGTCGCGGATGGTTCGGACGGAGGTCGCCGACCGCGGGCGGGCGGCGGACGCCGGTCACCGGTGGTTCAGACGGCGAGCGGGGTGACCGTTGGCCGGTCGTGGCCGTCGCCGCCGTCGCGGTGCCGGGGGTCGTCGTAGTGGTTGGCGACGTGGTGGAGGGCGGCGAGCAGACCGGCCGAGGTGAGGGGAGCCGCTTCGGCCGCGCGGTCCGGGCGGATCGGCATGCCCCCTGTACGGGCCCAGCGGAGCCGCCCCGCCGGGTCGACGAACCCCAGGGAGCGTCCGGCGTTGTCGGGGTGGAGGCAGAAGGGCACGTCGAGCAGCCCCCGTGCGAAGGCGGCCGGCAGGGCCCTGGACAGGTCGGCGTCGAGGTCGAGGACGGTTTCGATGAGGGTGCGGGCCTCCTGGTACACCTCGTCGTCCCCTTCGCTCGCCGCCGCGCTCACCGGTGCCCCGG
>NZ_JBHYMF010000043.1:0-46824 GCF_042742855.1 Streptomyces sp. NPDC058877
GCCCCGCTCGTGCACGAGCGGGGCCCTCTCCACTGCCACGGGCCGCACCGGCCCCCGTGGCGAGGTCCGCGAACCCTAGAAGTCCTCGTCGAGGTCGACCGAACCCTCGACCGCCACCTGGTAGGCGGACGGGCGGCGCTCGAAGAAGTTGGTCAGCTCCTGGACGCCCTGGAGCTCCATGAACGAGAACGGGTTCTCCGAGCCGTACACCGGGGCGAAGCCCAGGCGCTGGAGGCGCTGGTCGGCGACGCACTGGAGGTACTCGCGCATCGACTCGGTGTTCATGCCGGGCAGGCCCTCGCCGCACAGGTCGCGGCCGAACTGCAGCTCCGCCTCGACGGCCTCCTTCAGCATGTCGGTGACCTGCTGCTGGAGTGCGTCGTCGAAGAGCTCCGGCTCCTCCTTGCGGACGGTGTCCACGACCTCGAAGGCGAAGTTCATGTGCATCGTCTCGTCGCGGAACACCCAGTTGGTGCCGGTCGCCAGGCCGTGCAGCAGGCCCCGGGACCGGAACCAGTACACGTACGCGAAGGCGCCGTAGAAGAACAGGCCCTCGATGCAGGCGGCGAAGCAGATCAGGTTGAGCAGGAAGCGGCGGCGGTCGGCCGCGGTCTCCAGCTGCTCGATCTTCTCGACCGAGTCCATCCACCGGAAGCAGAACTGTGCCTTCTCGCGGATGGAGGGGATGTTCTCGACCGCCGCGAAGGCCGCCGCGCGGTCCTCGGGATCGGGCAGGTAGGTGTCGAGCAGCGTCAGGTAGAACTGGACGTGCACGGCCTCCTCGAACAGCTGGCGCGACAGGTACAGGCGCGCCTCCGGGGAGTTGATGTGCTTGTACAGCGTCAGGACCAGGTTGTTCGCCACGATCGAGTCGCCCGTCGCGAAGAAGGCGACCAGGCGGCCGATCATGTGCTGCTCACCGGGGGTGAGCTTGGCGAGGTCGGCGACGTCCGAGTGGAGGTCGACCTCCTCCACGGTCCAGGTGTTCTTGATGGCGTCCCGGTAGCGCTCGTAGAAGTCCGGGTAGCGCATCGGACGGAGGGTCAGCTCGAAGCCCGGGTCGAGCAGGTTGGCGTTACGGGACATTACTGGCAGGCCTCGCAGGACTCGGGGTTTTCCAGGGAGCAGGCGATGGCGTCCGCGTCGGGCGCCGCCTGCTGGACGGGGATCGGGGCGGCGGCCTGGGCGGCGCGGGCGATCCGGGTCGCCGGACGGGAGCGCAGGTAGTACGTGGTCTTCAGGCCCTGCTTCCAGGCGTACGCGTACATCGACGACAGCTTGCCGATGGTCGGGGTCTCCATGAACAGGTTCAGCGACTGCGACTGGTCCAGGAACGGGGTCCGGTCGGCGGCCATGTCGATCAGGCCGCGCTGCGGGATCTCCCAGGCGGTGCGGTACAGCTCGCGCACCTCGGCGGGGACCCAGGTGAAGCCGGCGACCGAGCCGTTGGACTCGCGGAGCGCCTCGCGGGTCTGCGCGTCCCACACGCCGAGCTTCTTCAGCTCCTCGACGAGGTAGGAGTTGACCTGGAGGAACTCGCCGGACAGCGTCTCGCGCTTGAACAGGTTGGAGACCTGGGGCTCGATGCACTCGTACACGCCGGCGATCGAGGCGATCGTCGCGGTCGGCGCGATGGCGAGCAGCAGGCTGTTGCGCATCCCGACGGCGGCGATCCGCTCGCGCAGGGCGGCCCAGCGCTCGGGCCAGTTGAGCTCCACGTCGTAGTGGTCCGGGTGCAGCACACCACGGGCGGTGCGGGTCTGCTCCCAGGCGGGGAGCGGGCCGCTGCGCTCGGCGAGGTCGGCGGAGGCCTCGTACGCGGCCAGCATGATCCGCTCGGCGATCCGGGTGGAGAGGGCGCGCGCGCCGGCCGAGTCGAACGGCAGCTTCAGCTGGAAGAAGACGTCCTGGAGGCCCATCGCGCCCAGGCCGACGGGACGCCAGCGGGCGTTGGAGCGGCCGGCCTGCTCGGTCGGGTAGAAGTTGATGTCGACGACCCGGTCGAGGAAGGTGACGGCGGTGCGGACGGTCGCGTCGAGACGGTCCCAGTCGATGTCCCCGCCGTTGGCCCCCGGGACGACGAAGGCGCCCAGGTTGATCGAGCCGAGGTTGCAGACCGCGGTCTCGCCGTCATTGGTGACCTCGATGATCTCCGTACAGAGGTTCGAGGAGTGGACGACCGTGCCGGGCTCCGCGGTCTGGTTCGCGGTCCGGTTGGAGGCGTCCTTGAAGGTCATCCAGCCGTTGCCGGTCTGTGCGAGGGTCCGCATCATCCGGCCGTACAGGTCGCGGGCCGGCATGGTCTTGCGGGCCAGGCCCGCGGCCTCGGCCTTGCGGTACGCGGCGTCGAACTCCTCGCCGTACAGGTCGACCAGCTCGGGCACGTCCGCCGGGGAGAACAGCGACCAGTCGGCGTCGGCGTTGACCCGGCGCATGAACTCGTCCGGGATCCAGTGCGCCAGGTTGAGGTTGTGGGTGCGGCGCTGGTCCTCGCCGGTGTTGTCGCGGAGCTCCAGGAACTCCTCGACGTCCGCGTGCCAGGTCTCCAGGTAGACGGCGGCGGCGCCCTTGCGACGGCCGCCCTGGTTCACGGCGGCGACGGAGGCGTCGAGCGTCTTCAGGAACGGCACGATGCCGTTGGAGTGGCCGTTGGTGCCGCGGATCAGCGAACCGCGGGCGCGGATGCGGGAGTACGAGAGGCCGATGCCGCCGGCGTGCTTCGAGAGGCGCGCGACCTGGTGGTAGCGGTCGTAGATGGAGTCCAGCTCGTCCTGCGGGGAGTCCAGCAGGTAGCAGGAGGACATCTGCGGGTGGCGGGTGCCGGAGTTGAAGAGCGTGGGGGAGGACGGCAGGTAGTCCAGACGGCTCATCAGGCCGTACAGCGCGGTGACTTCGTCGAGCGCGCGGACCGGGTCCTCTCCTCGCTCCGCCAGGGCCGCTCCGTCTTCGGCCAGGCCGCAGGCGACGCGCAGCATGAAGTGCTGCGGGGTCTCGATCACCTTGCGGGTGATCGGGTGGCGCAGCAGGTAGCGCGAGTAGAGGGTGCGCAGGCCGAAGTAGCCGAAGCGGTCGTCGGCCGCACGGTCGATCGTCGCGTCGAGACGGGCCGCGTGCAGCGCCACGAAGTCGGCGGTGCGGTCGGCGATCAGTCCTTCGCGGTGGCCGACGGCGACGGAGGAGGAGAAGGAGACGGCGCCCTGGCCGGCCGCCTCGTCGGCGATGGTGATGGTGAGGAGCCGGGCGGCGAGCCGGGAGTAGGCGGGGTCCTCGGCGATGAGCCCGGCGGCGGCCTCGGTGGCCAACTCGCGCAGCTCCGCCTCGTCCGACGTGGCGCTGCGACCGCGGAGGGCGGCGGCGGCGACCTTGCCGGGGTCGGTGTCCGGGAGGTCGGCAGTGAGATCGGTCAGGGTCCGCAGGAGTACGGTCCCGGGTCCGTCGCTCTCGATCGCTGCGGCCGGATCGGCGGGCGCGATGGTCACGTGGGGGCTCTCCCTCGCTCGGCTCGGGGCCAGGGCGGGGAGGCGGGCAGGCGGGCGCCCGTGCGTGCGGGTGCGCCGCGTCCACCGGCCCACTCCGCGAGGCCCGGACGTCTGTGGCACCCGGAACGGACGGACCGGGCGCACCGTCGGCAGGTCATCGGACTCGCTCCGGACGAAACCGTGCGAAGCACACCGTTGCGGGACAGTTCCGGATTCGCGCCGGATTTCCCTGCGTCGACAGCGAGGATGAGCATACATGTGGGGGGCGCCCCTTCGAGCACCCCCCACATGTTGTGTCGCCGCTTGTGGTCACAGTTCCAAGGAGTAGGTCCTGAGCGAGTGGTCGGGGACCGGTTCCCAGTCCCGTTCCGGGGTGCGGACGAAGCCGAGCCGCTCGTAGATCCGGTGCGCCGGGGCCATCAGGGGGCTCGTGGAGAGCACCAGGCGGGCACATCCGGGCAGGGCCCGGGCGCGGTCGACGCAGGCCCGCACCAGGGCCTCCCCGACGCCCCTGCCGCGGGCATCCGGTGCGACGACGAGCATCCGGAACTCGGCCTCGCCGGGGACGGCGATGTCCGCCCAGGTGGTGCCGCCGCGGGCGAAGGTCACGCCGCCGATGATGCCGTCCTCCGCGTCGACGGCGACGAGCACGTCGCTCTCGCGGGCCCGTCGGGCCGTGTCCCGCAGCACGTCCAGGTAGAAGTCGTCCTCGCCGTGCAGCAGGAGGCCGTCGTTCAGATAGGTCAGCCCGGTGAGGTCGCCGAGCTCCTCGTACTCCTCGGGCCGCACGGCCCTGATCGCAAAGTCCATGCGGCCAGTCTGCCCCGCCGGAACGTTCGGGGGCCCGGGCCCTCCTGGCGGAGGTCCCGGGCCCCTTCCGGCGCGTTCTCCGCGGTCAGTGCGATCCGGCGCCGACCGTGGGGAGTTCGGTGCGGACGCCCGCGTCGCCCGCGTCCGCCGTGTAGTCCTCCGGGGAGGTCTGGTCGACGCCCTCGGGGGCCTTGAGGGCCTTGAGCACGAAGGTCATGACGAGGGTGACGACGACGTTGAGCACGAAGGCGGTGAGGCCGATGTAGCCGATCTCTCCGATCCCCGGGATCTCGGCGGCCGAGCCGCCGAAGTGCTTCTGCGTGGGGCTGGCCACTCCGTACGCGGCGGCCGTGCCGTAGATCATGCCGACGGCCCAACCGGAGAGCAGCGCCCAGCGGTGGAACCAGCGGGTGAACAGGCCGCCGACGAGTGCCGGGAAGGTCTGGAGGATCCAGATGCCGCCGAGCAGCTGGAAGTTGATGGCGACCGTCTTGTCCATGGTGAGGACGAAGACCAGGGCGCCGACCTTCACCAGCAGCGAGACGATCTTGGAGACCTTGGTCTCCTGGGCCGGGGTGGCGTCCCTCCGGATGAAGTCCTTGTAGATGTTCCGGGTGAAGAGGTTGGCCGCGGCGATGGACATGATGGCGGCCGGCACGAGCGCGCCGATGCCGATCGCGGCGAACGCGACGCCCGCGAACCAGGCCGGGAACATGTTCTCGAAGAGCTGCGGGATGGCGAGCTGGCCGTTCTTGACCGTGACCCCGGCGGCGATCGCCATGAAGCCGAGCAGCGCCAGCAGGCCCAGCATCAGCGAGTACAGTGGCAAGATGGTGGTGTTGCGGCGGATGACCTCACGGCTCCGGGAGGACAGGGTCGCCGTGATGGAGTGCGGGTACATGAAGAGCGCGAGCGCCGAACCGAACGCGAGCGTCGCGTACGTCCACTGACCCGCCTCTCCGGGGACGAGCGCACCCTTGCCGGTCGAGGTGAACTTGTCGCTCGCCGCGGCGAAGATCTCGTCGAAGCCACCCAGCTTGATCGGGATGTAGATGATCGCCACCGCGATGACGAGGTAGATCAGGGTGTCCTTGACGAAGGCGATCAGTGCGGGGGCGCGCAGGCCCGAGGAGTACGTGTAGGCCGCGAGGACGCCGAAGGCGATGAGCAGCGGCAGGTCCTTGACGAACCAGTTGGTGTTCTCGCCTCCGCCGACGCCCATCACGTCCAGGACGGCCTGGATGCCGACGAGCTGGAGCGCGATGTACGGCATGGTGGCGAGGATGCCGGTGACCGCGACGGCGAGGGACAGGCCCCTGGAGTCGAAGCGCCCGCGGACGAAGTCGGAGGTGGTGACGTAACCGTGCTTGTGCGAGACCGACCAGAGGCGCGGCAGGAAGGTGAAGATCAGCGGGTACACCAGGATCGTGTACGGGACGGCGAAGAAGCCGGCCGCGCCCGCCGCGTAGATGGCAGCGGGGACGGCGACGAAGGTGTACGCCGTGTAGAGGTCTCCGCCGAGCAGGAACCAGGTCACCCAGGTGCCGAACGACCTTCCGCCCAGTCCCCATTCGTCGAGGCTGTGTTCGTTCTCGGCCTTGCGCCACTTGGAGGCGAGGAATCCCATGACCGTGACGGCCAGGAAGAAGAAGACGAAGACGCCGAGCGCCACGCCGTTCACGCCGTCGTTCATCGTGCGTCACCCCCCTTGCGGGCGCGCTGGTCCCGCTGCCACAGCCTGTACGCGACCATGGTGAGGGCCGTGCCGATCAACACCCAGAGCATCTGGTACCAGTAGAAGAACGGGATGCCGGCGAGGACCGGTTCGGTCTTCGCGTAGGAGCTCACCCAGAGCATGGCCACGAACGGGGCGAACAGGCAGAGCGCGATCACCACCCGCAGGGGGGTGATGGTCGGTTGTTTCCCTTGTGTCACGTCTGACGCTTCTGGCATGGCGACGCCGTCCCCTCGCTGATCACCCGGATAATGCTGGGGAAATCTAGGGGACGGGCTCTGCCGCTGGGAACCCCTGGCCACATAACGACGGTTATTCTTCGGGGAGTTCGCTCGTACGGCCCTGGGGCCGTCCTTCCTTCACCGCCCGACCGCCCGCCTCGAACCGACTGCGCGCGCCGCGTCGGTTCATCGGCTCCGAGCTCATCCGCAGGACGGTCCGCAGCGAGATCCGGAGCCGCCGTGCCGCTATGTCGTCCGTGCAACCGATGGTGAGGGGCACGAGCAACTTCTCTTCCTGTAAAGAGAGTTCATGGCCGAGTGCGCACTGCCGGCGCAGGTGTGCGACGGTCGGCGGGCCGTTGCGGAAGCCCTTCTGGTAGATCGACCGGATCTTTACCCGGCCTTCCGGGGTGAGTGGGTCGAGCGGCTCGCCCGCGCCCATCGTCTCGGGGAGCCGGGCGTCGCCGGGGGAGTAGGGGAGGCGTCACGTTCCGGCCAGGCGAAAGGTGCCGGGGCCCGTCACCTCTCCGTGGGGTCCCCGGCGGGCATGCCGCCGTCCCCGAGGACGCCGAACGGCCGCACCCCCCGCCGGGGTGCGGCCGTCCGTGTCGTACGGGGGGCGTGCGGGCCTTCCCGTACGGGGGTCTCAGTCGTGGGGGCGCTGGAGGCGCGCCACGAACTTGTACCGGTCGCCCCGGTAGACCGACCGCACCCACTCCACCGGTTCGCCCTGGGCGTCCAGCGAGTGGCGCGAGAGCATCAGCATCGGCAGGCCCACGTCCGTGCCGAGCAGGCCGGCCTCGCGCGGGGTGGCGAGGGAGGTCTCGATGGTCTCCTCGGCTTCGGCGAGGCGCACGTCGTAGACCTCGGCGAGCGCCGTGTACAGCGAGGTGTACTTCACCAGCGAGCGGCGCAGCGCGGGGAAGCGCTTGGCCGACAGGTGGGTGGTCTCGATCGCCATCGGTTCGCCGCTCGCGAGCCGCAGGCGCTCGATGCGGAGCACCCGTCCGCCGGTCGAGATGTCGAGCAGCCCGGCGAGGGTGTCGTCGGCCGTGACGTAGCCGATGTCGAGCAGCTGCGAGGTGGGTTCCAGGCCCTGGGCCCGCATGTCCTCCGTGTACGAGGTGAGTTGCAGGGCCTGCGAGACCTTGGGCTTGGCCACGAACGTGCCCTTGCCCTGGATGCGCTCCAGGCGGCCCTCGACGACCAGCTCCTGGAGGGCCTGGCGCACGGTCGTGCGCGAGGTGTCGAACTCTGCGGCGAGCGTCCGCTCGGGCGGGACCGGCGTGCCGGGCGGCAGGGTCTCCGTCATGTCGAGCAGGTGCCGCTTCAGTCGGTAGTACTTGGGTACGCGTGCGGTACGGGTCGGTGTCCCGCTGTCTGTCTCCGTACTGCCCGCGTCCGTGGCCATGGCCTGCCTTCCCGACTCCTGTGCTGCTGCCGTCACCGGCTCCTCCGTCTGTCGCGGCTCACATGGTGGCACGGACCGGTCACGGGTCGTCGCCCTCCCTCAGGTGTCGGTCCGATAACGGACGCGACTGCCCTTCTTATACACCCTTGACACCCCTAAAGGTCTAGGCCAAGCTCCGGGTACTGGTCTAAACCATTAAAGACCAGGTCCCAGCCCCACGAGCACTACCTGACGTATGTCTTCGCGCGGTGGGCAGGGGTTGCAGGCATCCCTGAGGAGGGTGGCGTGAAGCGCAAGCTCATCGCGGCGATCGGCGTCGCGGGCATGATGGTCTCCATTGCTGCGTGTGGTTCGGACACCGACAGCGGCAAGGACGGCGGCAAGGCGACGGCCGGCGGCGACAAGACCCTGACCGTCTGGGTCATGGACGGTTCCGCGCCGGACGCGTGGATGGACGAGGTGAACAAGGCCTTCGAGGCCAAGCACCCGGGCGTCAAGGTCAAGGTCGAGAAGCAGATCTGGAACGGCATCCAGGAGAAGATCACCACCGCCCTCTCCGAGGACACCCCGCCGGACGTCCTGGAGCTCGGCAACACGCAGACCGCGGGTTACGCCGTCACGGGCGGCCTCGCCGACCTGACCGCCGACAAGGCCAAGCTGGGCTACGACGGCTGGAACAAGGGCATGCTCTCCTCCAGCGAGCTGGACGGCAAGCTCTACTCCGCCCCGTGGTACGCCGCCAGCCGCGTCGTCGTCTACGACAAGGCCGCCTTCGCGAAGGCCGGTGTCACCCCGCCGAAGACCCGCGCCGAGTGGATCGACGGCCTGAAGAAGCTCAAGGCTTCCGACCCGAAGTCGCAGGCGATCTACCTGCCCGGCCAGAGCTGGTACGTCCTCGCCGGTCTCATCTGGGACGAGGGCAGCGACCTCGCGGTCAAGGACGGCGACAAGTGGAAGGGCAACCTGTCCTCCCCCGAGGCCGTCAACGCCATGAACTTCTACAAGGAGCTGGCGTCCTACTCCACCGCTCCCAAGGACAAGGACGAGGCCACCCCGCAGCAGTCCACCGACATCGTCCCCAAGGGCGGCGTGTCGTCCTGGATCGGTCTCGGCTGGGAGGCCGGCGGCGCGATCGACGCCATGAAGAAGGCCGGCAAGACCGCCGACTTCGGTTACTTCCCGATCCCGGGCAAGACCGCCGACAAGCCGGGCTCCGTCTTCTTCGGCGGCTCGAACCTCGCCATCGCCGAGCGCTCCCAGAACAAGGACCTCGCGAAGGAGTGGCTGGCCCTCGCCGCCGGCCAGGAGTACATGACGAAGTACGCCGCCGCCACCGAGGGCGCGCTGCTTCCGAACAACGACGCCGCGCAGTTCAAGCCGGCCGCCGGCTCCTTCGCCGAGGCCATGGCCGCCGCCGCCGGTGCCGGCAAGATCACCCCGGTGACCCCGGGCTGGGCCAACGTCGAGACCGCCCCGAACCCGATCAAGGACTACATGACCAAGGTCCTGAAGGGCGAGGACGCCAAGGCCGCCGCCGAGGCCGCCGACAAGGTCATCAACGAGCGCATCAACCAGCAGTAACCCGTAGCCCGGTGGTGCGGCCGGTGTCGCACCGGTCGCACCACCGGCGCTTTGCAGCGATGCAGTGATCAGCGGCCCGCTCCCCCGGGCCGTGCCCCGGTGGGCGCGGGAGCCCCAGAACCGCGAGGAATAAGACCATGACCGTGGACTCCCAGGGGACGGCGACCGCCGGTCCCCAGGACGCGCCCGGGAGGGCGGCAGGGAAGTCTCAGACTCCGCCACCTTCTCCGGGCCCGAAGGAAGTCCTTCAGCCTCCACGCGGCAGACGCTCCCTGCCCGGCGGGCTGCTGCCGTACCTGCTCGTCGCGCCGGCCCTGCTGTCCATGGCGGTGCTGCTGCTCTACCCGCTGATCCGCAATGTGATCCTCTCCTTCCAAGAGCTCAACCGGAAGGAATTCATCACCCGCGAGACGGTCTGGACCGGCTTCGACAACTACACCAAGCTCCTCGGCGACTCGCACTTCTGGACCGTCGCCGTCCGGAGCGTCGTCTTCACCGCCGTCAACGTCGTCCTCATCATGGCGATCGGCACGGGCATCGGCCTGCTGCTGAACCGCCTCGGCAAGAAGATGCGACTGGTCCTCTCGCTGGCCCTGATGTTCGCCTGGGCCATGCCGATCGTCGCCTCCGTCACCGTCTTCCGCTGGCTCTTCGACGAGCAGTTCGGCGTCGCCAACTGGCTGATGCGCACACTGGGCTTCTCCGGCTACGAGCAGCACAACTGGTTCGAGACCGGCTTCTCCGCCCTGGTCATCATCCTGCTCCTGCTCGTCTGGGGCTCCGTCCCGTTCGTGGCCCTCAACATGTACGCCGGTCTGACCACCATCGGGTCCGAGCTGTACGAGGCCGCCAAGATGGACGGTGCGAGCGGCTGGCGGACCTTCTGGGCCGTGGTCTTCCCGAACCTGAAGTCCTTCTTCATGATCACCACGTTCCTGGAGATCATCTGGATCTTCAAGGCGTTCGCCCAGGTCTACGCCATGAACCAGGGCGGCCCCGACCGCGGTTCCGAGACCCTCCCGGTCTACGCCTACATCGAGGGCGTCGGCCAGTTCCACTACGGTGTCGCCGCTGCCATCTCCATCCTGACGATCGTGATGCTCGTCGCGGTCATGTCCTTCTACTTCCGCCTGATCCTGAAGCAGGAGGAGGAGCTGTGAGCGCCACCACCACCGACACCCCGCAGAAGCTGCGCACCAGGAAGCCGCTCACGGTCGCCGCGGTCGCCAAGAACCTCAGCGCCCTCGTGCTCGCGGTCGTGTTCGTCTTCCCCGTCTACTGGATGTTCTCGTCCTCGCTGAAGCCGCAGCACGAGATCCTCACCAAGGACCCCGTCTTCGTCTTCACCCCGACGTTCGAGAACTACACGACGGCCACCGGCGTCGACCTGTTCTGGACGTACGTCGGCAACAGCCTCATGGTGACCGTCGGTGCCGTCCTGCTGGCCCTCGTGGTCGCCCTGGCCGCGAGCTTCGCGATCGCCCGCATGAAGTTCAAGGGCCGCAAGGGCATCGTCCTCATCGTGATGATGGCGCAGATGGCCCCCTGGGAGGTCATGGTCATCGCGATGTACATGATCTCCCGTGAGAACGACCTGCTGAACAGCATCCCGATGCTCACGCTCATCTACTTCGTGATGGTCCTCCCCTTCACGATCTGGACCCTGCGCGGCTTCATCGCCGCCGTCCCGGTCGAGCTGGAGGAGGCCGCACAGATCGACGGCTGCACCCGGGGCCAGGCCTTCCGCAAGGTGATCTTCCCGCTGCTCGCGCCCGGCCTGATGTCGACCTCGCTCTTCGGCTTCATCACCGCCTGGAACGAGTTCGCCATGATCCTCATGCTGAACAAGGACAAGGAGTCGCAGACGCTGACGCTCTGGCTGACCCAGTTCCAGACCGCGTTCGGCAACGACTGGGGCGCCACCATGGCGGCCTCCACGCTCTTCGCACTTCCCGTGCTCATTGTCTTCCTCTTCCTCCAGCGCAAGGCCGTCGGCGGCATGACCGCCGGCGCGGTGAAGGGATAACGGCACCCCATGACCACTCTGGTACACGGCTCGGACACCCTGACCCGTGACGCGCTCACGGTCCTCCAGCCCGGATTCGTCGGCACCACCGCCCCCGACTGGCTGCTCCGCCGCATCGGTGAGGGCCTCTCCTCGGTCGGCCTGTTCGGCCGGAACATCGTCGACCCCGCCCAGCTCACCGCACTCACCGCGCAGCTGCGGGCCGAGCGGGACGACGTCCTCGTCGCCATCGACGAGGAGGGCGGGGACGTCACCCGCCTGGAGGTCAAGCAGGGCTCCTCCTTCCCCGGCAGCTACGCTCTCGGCAGCGTCGACGACGTCGAGCTCACCCGCGCGGTGGCCCGCGAGCTCGGCCGCCGACTCGTGGAGTGCGGCGTCGACCTGAACTGGGCGCCCTCGGCCGACGTCAATTCCGACGCCGAGAACCCGGTCATCGGCGTCCGCTCCTTCGGGGCGGACCCGGACCTGGTCGCCCGGCACACCGTGGCGTACGTCGACGGCCTCCAGGGCGTCGGGGTCGCGGCCTGCACGAAGCACTTCCCCGGACACGGCGACACCAACGTCGATTCGCACAATGCACTGCCCCGGATCGATGTGGACCTCGCCACACTGCACGCCCGTGAGCTGGTACCTTTCCGCGCGGCCGTCGCCGCGGGTACCAAAGCGGTCATGAGTGCGCATATCCTGCTCTCCGCGCTCGACCCGCACCGCCCGGCCACCCTGAGCCCGCAGATCCTCACCGGTCTGCTGCGCCAGGAGCTGGGCTTCGAGGGGCTGATCGTCACCGACGGAGTGGAGATGCAGGCCGTCTCGGCGACGTACGGCATCGAGCGCGGATCCGTCCTCGCGATCGCCGCGGGCGCCGACGCCATCTGCGTCGGCGGTGGGCTGTGCGACGAGGACACCGTGCTGCAACTGCGCGACGCGCTCGTCAATGCGGTACGGACCGGTGAACTGCCCGAAGAGCGGCTGGCCGACGCCGCGGCGCGCGTGCGCGCCCTGGCGACCTGGACCCAGGCGCACCGGGCGAGGGGGGCAGTGTCGGTGCCGGGCGCGGCAGTGCAGGAGGGGACCGCGCCCGGCGCCGACATCGGACTCGTCGCGGCCCGCCGGGCCCTCCGGGTGACCCCCGGGAAGCAGCCGTACGCGCCGGTGACCAGCGCTCCCTACGTGGCCTCCTTCACCCCGGTCGCGAACTTCGCGGTCGGCGACGAGACCCCCTGGGGCATCGCGGCCGAGCTGGAGCGCCTGCTCCCCGGCACCGCCACCGGCTCCTACGGCGAGCCCTCCGTGGACGCGGTCCTGGCTGCTGCGGGCGAGCGGCGGATCGTGGCGGTCGTACGGGACGCCCATCGGCACCCGTGGATGATCGCGGCGCTGGACGGCCTCCTCGCGGCCCGCCCCGACACCGTCGTGGTCGAGATGGGGCTCAACGAGGCGGAGCCCAGGGGAGCGCTGCACATCGCCACGCACGGCGCCGCCCGGGTCTGCGGGCGCGCCGCCGCCGAGGCCGTGGTCGGCACCATGGCCTGAGGTCGACGACGAGGGGCCCGGCACCTGGTCCAGGTGCCTGGCCCCTCGTGCGTGCGCTCGGATCAGATGCCCTGCCAAGAGGGCTTGTTCGCGTAGGTGTGGCGGAAGTAGTCCGCGAGCTTCAGCTTGGACGCGGCGGCCTCGTCGACGACGACCGTGGCGTGCGGGTGCAACTGGAGCGCGGAGGCCGGCACGAGCGCGGCCACGGGGCCCTCGACGGTCTGCGCCACGGCCTCGGCCTTGCCCTCGCCGGTGGCGAGCAGCACCAGGTGGCGGGCTTCCAGGATGGTGCCGATGCCCTGGGTGATGACGTGGTGCGGCACCTGCTCGATGTCGTCGTCGAAGAAGCGGGCGTTGTCCACGCGGGTCTGCTCGGTCAGCGTCTTGATGCGGGTGCGGGAGGCGAGCGAGGAGCACGGCTCGTTGAAGCCGATGTGCCCGTCGGTGCCGATGCCGAGGATCTGCAGGTCCACGCCGCCGGCTTCGGTCAGGGCCGCGTCGTAGGCCTCGCAGGCCGCCTGGACGTCCTCGGCGGAGCCGTCGGGACCCATGAAGGCCTCGGGGGAGAGCCCGAGCGGCTCGACGACCTGGCGGAGCACGGTGGAGCGGTACGACTCCGGGTGACCCGCGGGCAGGCCGACGTACTCGTCCAGCTGGGCGATCCGGGCCCGGGAGGCGTCCACGGCGCCGGCGGAGACCCGGGCGACGAGGGCGTCGTAGATCGGGATCGGGGTCGATCCCGTGGCCACGCCGAGCAGCGCGTCGGGCTTGCGGCGCAGGAGGTCGGCGATGCCGTCCGCGATGAGCTCGCCGCCCGCCTTGGCGTCCTTGACGATGACAACTTCCACGCTGTGCCTGCCGATCTGGTGAGGGGCTGGTGAAGGACCGTGTGGTATAGACCAATCTAGGTCCAAATCTAGCAGAGGAGGGCCCTTCTCCCCATGTCGTTCCGGCCTGCGGACGGCACCTCCCTCATCGTCGGGCGCCCTTGTCGCTCCAGCCACTCGGATGCGACCCCGGGGTCGCGGTCGGGCGGGCGTGTGGCGCGCTCGGGTCGGACCGGCCCCCGGTGGTCGAAGGGGGAGGGACGGGGAGGAGTGCGGAGGGGCGGGGAGGTCCCGGAAAAACCCGCGGGCCGCGGCGCCTGGCGGGACCCTCAGCCCGCCGGGCACCGCAGCCCGGAGTTGCTCGGCCGGGGGTGTGCGGTCCCTCGGCCGTGTGGGAGGCCTCGGCGCAGTCAGGGCAGAGAGCGCCGGGTACCTCGTCCATCCTCCTGTGCGGGGAGGACGGAGGCTCGGTTGCATTCATTGTGGACTAGACCATTCTTGTCTGTCCATCCATGGGAACGCGGTCCTTCCGGGCCCATCCTCCAACACGCGGCCCCGGAGATCCAGGTTCACCGCCTCGTAATTCCGCGGGTACGCTCGCACACGTGCCCTCCATGAACGACCTCGTCCGCCAGCACACCGCCCTGAGCGACTCCGACCTCGAGTGGCTCCACCTGCTGGTGTCGGAGTGGCAACTGCTCTCCGACCTCTCCTTCGCCGACCTCGTCCTCTGGGTCCCCACCCTCGACGGCACCCGGTACGTCTCCGTCGCCCAGATGCGCCCCAACACCGGGCCCACCTCCTACCAGGACGACATGGTCGGCCACCTGGTGCCGCGCGGTCGTCGCCCGCTGCTCGACGCGGCCCTCGACGAAGGCCGGATCGTCCGGGAGGGCGACCCGGAGTGGCGCGAGGAGGTCCCGGTGCGCGTGGAGTCCATCCCGGTGCGCAGGGAGGGTCGGGTCCTCGGGGTCATCGCCCGCAACACCAATCTGCTGACCGTCCGCACCCCCTCCCGGCTGGAACTCACCTACCTCCAGTCCGCCTCGGACCTCGCCCAGATGATCGCGGCAGGAACGTTCCCCTTCTCCGGCGAGCAGGTCGACATGGACTCCTCGCCCCGCGCCGGCGACGGCTTGGTCCGGCTGGACGCCGAGGGCATCGTCCAGTACGCCTCGCCCAACGCCCTCTCCGCCTACCACCGGCTCGGCCTCGCCGCCGACTTGGTCGGCCAGCACCTCGGTCAGATCACCGCCGAACTCGCTCCCTCCCGCGGTCCGGTGGACGAGGCCCTGGTCAAGCTGGCGTCCGGCTATGCGCCGCGCGAGTTCGAGGTCGAGGGGAACGGTGGGGTGATCCAGTTGAGGGCGATTCCGCTCAAGCCCAAGGGGACCCGGATCGGTTCGCTGGTGCTGCTCCGTGACGTCACCGAACTGCGCCGCCGCGAACGTGAGTTGATCACCAAGGACGCCACCATCCGGGAGATCCACCACCGGGTGAAGAACAACCTCCAGACGGTGGCCGCCCTGCTCCGCCTCCAAGCGCGCCGGATGGACTCCGATCGCGGCCGCGAGGCCCTCAACGAGGCCGTGCGGCGGGTCGGTTCGATCGCCATCGTCCATGAGACGCTCTCCCAAAACCTGGACGAGCGCGTGGAGTTCGACGAGATCGCCGACCGGGTCATCGCGATGGTCGCCGAGATCTCGCCGGGCAAGGTCACCTGTCGGCGCAACGGCCGCTTCGGCATCCTCGACGCCGAGGTCGCCACTCCGCTCTCGATGGTCCTCACCGAGATCCTGCAGAACGCCCTGGAACACGCCTTTGCGCCGGGCGAACTGGGCACGGTGGAAGTCGGCGCCGTCCGCGGGGAGACCCGGGCCGACGCCCGGCTCCTGATCACGATCCAGGACGACGGCCGGGGGCTGCCCGAGGGCTTCGACCCGCAACGGGCCGGGAACCTCGGTCTTCAGATCGTACGGACCCTGGTGGAAGGGGAGTTGGGCGGTTCCTTCGACATGCTGCCGGGGGCCGAGCGCGGTACGAAGGTCGTCCTCGACATCCCCGTACGACCGCAGAAGTGATCCCGTCCACCGGGCTGTACAGCAGCGAGCCCCGGACCGAAGGGACTCGGTCCGGGGCTCGAATGCTGTGGGTTATTGCTGCGCGCTGCGGCTCAAGGGCGGTGATTGCGCACACGGTGTGCGCGCCGCGTGCCCCAGGCTGTCACAGGTGGCTCAGGCGCTGGCGTTGCGCGCCCGGTTGCGGGCGGCACGGCGCTTCATCGCGCGGCGCTCGTCCTCGCTGAGGCCACCCCAGACGCCGGAGTCCTGGCCGGACTCGAGCGCCCACTGCAGGCACTGCTCCATGACGGGGCAGCGGCGGCAGACGGCCTTGGCTTCCTCGATCTGCAGCAGCGCAGGACCGGTGTTGCCGATGGGGAAGAACAGCTCGGGGTCTTCCTCACGACAAACGGCGTTGTGACGCCAGTCCATGGCTGCTACCTCTCTTGGTATTACATGCGAGTTGCTTGTGAATGTGAACGCTTTCACGAATCCCCCCGCAAGGGAAGGGCCGGCCGTCAGATGAACTGACGTGGTCCTTGTCACTGAGGAGGGGTTCTGGCTTTCAGTGGAGGCCGGTCTTGCGGGCCGTCCCGATCGCCAAGAAGAGATTCGCAAACCTCGGCAACGGATACAACCCCTTCCGGAAAGTTTTTTTTGATTCCTCGGTGTCGGCTAGGTCACAGCCGTACTTCTTAGGGGTGGATGCACGTCTAAACGTTCGAGTGAAAGGACTTTAGGCCCTTCCACTCACACAATCACACGCAGTGCACGGCGAACGCCTGTGAACGTCACGCTCGTACGCAGTCCCAGGTGGTCTCCGTCCATCTGCAGGGGGAGGGGGACCTTCGAATGCAAGGTGAAGTCGGTCAGGTCGTGCAAGGACACCGCGTGCTTGCCGCGCGGCCCCCGTTCCGGGGACGAGGTGAGCAGCTGGGTGCCGTAACGAGCCACCGCGGGGGCGGACAGGCGGTGCAGCCCGAGCACGTCGAGCGCGGTCTCGAAGGACGCCTCCGGGGACGCGTACACCGGGCGATTTCCCAGGTAGGTCCAGGGGGACGTGTTGCAGATTATGGAGAGGACCAGGTCCTCGACCGGCTCCGCACCGGCTCGTTCCAAGGTGATCGTGCCGTGTCTGCGGTGCGACTCCCCCAGGAACTGGCGCACCACCTGGCGCAGATAGAGGGCGTGCGTGGACCTCTTCCCGCGCTCCCGCTGCTGCTCGACCCGACCGATCACGCTGGCGTCGAAGCCGAGCCCGGCGCAGAAGGTGAACCAGCGCTCCGGCACGCCCTCGTCCTCGGTGCCCGGCGTCCCGGACGCGAGCCCGAGGCTCACCGTCCGTGTCCGCCGCTCACGCAGGGCGTCCAGCAGTGCGCCGGTGGCCTCGACGGCGTCGTTCGGCAGGCCCAGGGCGCGGGCGAAGACATTGGTGGAACCGCCGGGAACCACGGCGAGCCCCGGCAGCCGGTCCGGGTCGGGGCCGGCGTGCAGCAGGCCGTTGACGACCTCGTTGACCGTGCCGTCCCCGCCGAGCGCCACGACCAGGTCGATGTTCCCGGCATCGGCGGCCCGTCGACCCAGGTCGCGCGCGTGCCCCCGGTACTCGGTGGTGACGGCCTCCAGCTTCATCTCGCTCGCCAACGCGTGGATGAGCACGTCACGGGTGCGGGCACTGGTGGTGGTGGCTGCCGGGTTGACCACGAGAAGTGCACGCATGACCGCCAGCGTACCTACCCGACGGTACTGGGCCCAGTCCAGCCCCCCGGCCCCCGTCCACGGCGTCTCGGCCCGCCCCGGCCGGCCGGACCCACCGGGTGCCCCGGTTACCCTGCCCTCTATGAGCAGCGCGGAGCAGACCCCCCGGCCCACCCGTCTCGCCGCCGCGGCGGTCGTCGCCGGCATCGAGGCCCTCGGGCTCCTCGCCGGAGGCGCGTACATGCTGGTGAACAGCCTCACCGGGACGCCCGAGGACCTCACCGGCGCCGTGATCGGTGCGGTGACGCTCCTCGCGCTCGGTCTGATCCCGCTCGCCGCGGCACGTGGCCTGTGGACGCGCCGCTCCTGGAGCCGGGGGCCGGCCGTCATCACCCAGATCCTGGCGCTGCCGGTCGCCTGGCAGATGCTCCAGGCGAACAGCGCGTTGATCCCGGTCGGCGTCGTCCTGGCGGTGCTCGCCGTCACCGGGCTCGTCCTCCTGGTGAGCCCCGCCACGACCGAGGCGCTCGGCATCCGGCGCCCCGGTCAGGAAGCCTGACGGGCCCTACTCCTCCACCAGGAGCTTCTCCCGCAACTGGGCGAGCGTCCGGGCGAGCAGCCGGGAGACGTGCATCTGCGAGATGCCCACCTCCTGTGCGATCTGCGACTGCGTCATGTTCCCGAAGAAGCGCAGCAGCAGGATCCGCTTCTCCCGGGGCGGCAGGTCCTCCAGAAGCGGCTTGAGCGACTCGCGGTACTCGACCCCCTCCAGGGCCTCGTCCTCCGCGCCCAGCGTGTCCGCCACCGCCGGAGACTCGTCGTCGGTGTCGGGGACGTCCAGCGAGAGCGTCGAGTAGGCGTTCGCCGACTCCAAGCCCTCCAGGACCTCCTCCTCGGAGATCCCGAGCCGCTCCGCGAGCTCGTGCACGGTCGGTGAGCGGCCGTGCTGCTGGGACAACTCCGCCGTCGCCGTGGTCAGCGAGAGCCGCAGCTCCTGGAGCCGGCGCGGCACCCGCACCGCCCAGCCCTTGTCGCGGAAGTGGCGCTTGATCTCGCCGACGACCGTGGGAGTGGCGTACGTGGAGAACTCCACCCCCCGCTCCGGGTCGAAGCGGTCGACCGACTTGATCAGGCCGATCGTCGCCACCTGCGTCAGGTCGTCCAGCGGCTCGCCGCGGTTGCGGAAGCGCCGGGCCAGGTGTTCCACCAGCGGCAGGTGCATCCGCACCAACTGGTTGCGGAGCTCCGCCTTCTCGGGGGAGCCCTCCGGCAGGCCGCGCAGTTCGACGAAGAGGGCGCGGGCACCGCTCCGGTCGTGCGGGTCGGGGACGGCACGGAGCCCGGGGCCCTCGCCCTCCCCGGCCTTCTCCGCCGCCCCGGGGGCCGGGGCCTCGCTCGGGGGCAGCGCCCCGGGAGCCGCGGAGGAACCCGCGGGCTGCTCCGCGGCTCCCGGGACCTCGGGAACCTCGGGTTGCTGTTCGTGCTCGCTCATCTGGTCCGCCTGCTCCGTAGCGACCCTGTTCGGCCGCGCCTGCTGCTCAGGGATGCCGGCCGTCGCGTCCCCGCTCCTCACGCCGGGCCTGGCCCCGCGCCGCGCTGTTTGTACAGGCTGATCGACACCGTACGGTCATCGGACACCGACGACTCCACCTTCCCGGCCAGCGCCGACAGCACCGTCCAGGCGAAGGTGTCCCGCTCGGGGGCCCTGCCGTCCGTCGTCGGGGCGGAGACCGTCACGTCGAGCGAGTCGTCGACCAGCCGGAAGACACAGCTGAGGACGGACCCCGGTACGGCCTGCTGGAGCAGGATGGCGCAGGCCTCGTCGACCGCGATCCGCAAGTCCTCGATCTCGTCGAGGGTGAAGTCCAAGCGCGCCGCGAGGCCGGCCGTGGCCGTACGCAGCACGGACAGATAGGCACCCGCAGCGGGCAGCCGGACTTCCACGAAGTCCTGGGTCCCGGGCTCGCCTGCGATCTGGGACACCCTCACCTCCAAGGTGGCACAAACTCATTCGGGGCTCGGAGGAGAGGCCCCCGAACCGGGGCGGTGCGCAGGGGGGTCTGCGCGGTCCGCCGTGACGCTATCGCGATCCGTCCTGCCGTGTCGCCGTGAGCCCCGGGGCCCACCGGGTTTCCCCCGCCCCGGCAGCCGCGGAGACCCGCGGAGGGGTGACGTACCCAGCCGTCAGACGATCGAACCGTCGACGAAGCACCAACGCCAGGTCTCGCCCGGCTCGAAGGTGCGCATCACGGGGTGTCCGGTGGCGGAGAAGTGCCCCGTCGCGTGCCGTCCCGCGGAGGAGTCGCAGCAGCCCACGTGCCCGCAGCTCAAGCAGAGCCGCAGCTGGACCGGGTGCGTGCCGTCCGCCAGGCACTCGGGGCAGGTGTCGGCCAGCGGAGCCGGTTCGGGACGCGGCATTTCGGCAAGGTGCAGGCACTCGCTCATCGGATCCCTCCGTGGATGTTCCGTCCCTCGGGGCGAGGGGGGAAGCGCAACCGGTGGCTCCCCCCGCGGGCCGTGCCCCCTCCGCGGCACCCTGCGGGACGCGGGTGCCGCTCGCCGTCCGCACCCGGAGGTGCGCCCGCGGTGCGCCCCGGGACCGGGACGCGGGCGCGGGGGAGGCACTGCCGGCCCCCGGACGCGCGGTGTCGGTCTGTGGAGCCGGTGCAAGGCCTCAACGGGGGTCCTCCGGATGGACGGTCGGCAAGGAACCGGGAAGTCCCGCGGCGCGAGCCGTGGGAATTCCCCCCTTCAGGGGGGAGGGCGTCAAGATGACCAGGTTACGTTGCGGCACGGGACGGGGTCGGGATCATGGACGCACTGCAGTTGGTGGGGCTGGTGGCGGCGAGCGCCGCCGTGGCGGGCCTCGCCCGCAGGACCCCGGTGCCCGCCCCGCTGCTCCTGGTCGCCGCCGGACTCGCCGCCTCGTACGTCCCGGGAGTGCCGGACTACACCCTCGATCCGCACGTCGTGCTGCCGCTGATCCTGCCCCCGCTCCTCTACACGGCCGCCATCGACTCCTCCTACCTCGACCTGCGGGCCAACGTCAGGCCCATCGCGTTGCTCTCCGTCGGGTACGTCCTCTTCGCCACCGTCGCCGTGGGCTGGCTCGCGCACCTCCTCGTCCCGGACCTGCCGCTCACCGCAGCCCTCGTGCTCGGTGCCGTGGTCGCCCCGCCGGACGCGGTCGCGGCCACCGCCATCGCCCGCAAGCTCGGGCTGCCGAACCGGATCACGACCATCCTCCAGGGCGAGTCCCTCGTCAACGACGCCACCGCGATCACCGCCTACAAGGTGGCCCTCGCCGCCGCCGTCGGCGAGGGGGTGAGCTGGGCCGGCGGCATCGGAGAGTTCGCACTCGCGGCGATCGGCGGCGTCGGGGTCGGCCTGGTCCTGATGGTCCCCCTCCACTGGCTGCGCCGGCACCTGCGCGAGGCCCTGCTGCAGAACACCCTCTCGCTCCTCATCCCCTTCGCCGCCTACGCGGCTGCCGAGGAGCTCGGCGCCTCGGGGGTCCTCGCCGTCGTCGTGGTCGGCCTCTTCCTCGGCCACCGCGCCTGGCAGGTCGACTTCGCGACCCGGCTCCAGGAGGAAGCCGTCTGGAAGATGGTCGCCTTCGTCCTGGAGTCCGCCGTCTTCGCCCTGATCGGCCTCCAGCTCCCCTACGTCGTCCAGGGCCTCGGCCGGTACGGCATGGCGGAGGCGGCCTGGTACGCGGTCGGGGTCTTCGTCGCCGTGGTCCTCGTCCGCTTCCTCTGGGTCTACCCCGCCACCTTCCTGCCGCGCCGCTTCTCCGCCCGCGTCCGGGAACGCGAACCGGGCGTGGACTGGAGGACCCCGCTGATCGTCGGCTGGGCCGGCATGCGCGGAGTGGTCTCCCTCGCCATCGCCTTCTCCATCCCCGTGGTCGCCGACGGCGAGGAGTTTCCGGCCCGGAACCTCGTCCTCTTCCTCACCTTCACCACGGTGATCGGCACCCTCGTCGTCCAGGGCCTCAGCCTGCCGCCGCTCATCCGGGTCCTCGGGCTCCCCGGACGCGACCGGTACGCCGAGACCCTGGCCGAGGCCCAGGCGCAGAGCGAGGCCTCGCGGGCCGCCGAGGAACGCCTCGACGCGCTCCTGGCCGACGGGCGCAACGCCCTGCCGCAGCCCCTCGCCGAACGCTTGCGCACGGTGCTGGAGCGACGCCGCAACGCCGTCTGGGAACGCCTCGGCGCGGTCAACGAGGCCACCGGCGAGACCGCGGACGACACCTACCGGCGCCTCGCGCGGGAGATGATCGAGGCCGAGCGCGAGGTCTTCGTCCAGCTGCGCGACGCCCGTCGGATCGACGACGAGATGATGCGCACCCTGCTCCGCCGGCTCGACCTGGAGGAGGCCGCCGCCTACCGGGAGACCGACTGAAGGGGGTCGGGGAGGCGCCGCACCGTCCGCACGCCGACGTCCGCGGCACGCTTCACGGCGCGCCCGTGACCACCGCCACCAGGCGACTGCCGGAGGGGAAGGCCCCCTGCTCTGCGAGGGTCACGAGGGCGTACAGCATTTTGGCCACATACAGTCGCTCGATGGCGAGTCCATGCCGTGCCTCGAAGTCCCGGGCGAACTCCTCCAGGGCCGGGGAGATGCGTGCGTAGCCCCCGCCGTGGAACCCCTCCGCCAGCGTCCAGTCGCCGCGCGGACCGCCGAACGCCGCCTCCTGGAGCGCACGGACCTCGCCGTCGAGGAAACCGCCCTTGAGCACCGGTACGCCCAGCGCCCGCTGCCCCGGGAGGAGGCCGGCCGCCAATCCCGCGAGGGTGCCTCCGGTGCCGCAGGCGACGGCGACCGCGTCCGCCGTCCCGGCGAGCTCGCGCCCCAGCTCCACGCACCCGTGCACGGCGAGCGCGTTGCTGCCGCCCTCCGGCACGACGAACGCGTCCGCGGGGGCGCGCTCCCGGAGCGCGGCGAGCGTGGCGGGGTCGCCCTTCGCGCGGTACGTGGTCCGGTCCACGAACTCCAACCGCATCCCGTCCGCCGCGCACCGTGCGAGCGAGGGGTTGAGCGGGCGTCCGGCCAGTTCGTCGCCGCGGACCACGCCGACCGTCGGGAAGCCGAGCAGCCGGCCGGCGGCGGCCGTCGCCCGCAGGTGGTTGGAGTACGCGCCGCCGAAGGTCAGCACGGGCCGTCCGGCCGCCTCGCGCAGATTGGGCACGAGCTTGCGCCACTTGTTGCCCGGCAGCTCGGGGTGGATGAGGTCCTCGCGCTTCAGCAGCAGCCGGAGGCCCCGCCGGGCGAAGCGCTCGTCCTCCACCGGTTCCAGGGGCGAGGGGATCCGGGGCCGCAGGCGGGAGGGGTCGAACGCGTTCACCCGGCCATTGTGTCGTCCGCGGCGGCGGACCGCCGCGGAGCCCCGCCCCGGGCGGTTCCGTCCGGGGCGGACGTGGACGGAACGCCTAGCGCAGCTGGTCGGCGATCCTTTCCCGCATCGAGGCCATCGTGAAGCCGCGCGGATCGATCTTGCCCGGCTGCCACTCCAGGTGTCCGATGACCGAGCGGTGGGTCCAGCGGTGCACCCGGCAGACCGCGGCCGCGGCCTTGGCGATCGCCTCCAGCTGGACCTTGGGCCAGGGGTCCACGCCGTCCCCGAGGTTCTCGCACTCGAAGCCGTAGAAGTGCCGGTTGCCGTCGGTGGTGGCCTCGTCGTCCGGTGGCAGCCTCCGCTCGGCGATGACCGCGCGGAGGACCTCGTCGTCCCCGAGTCCCGCGTGGTTGGTGCGGCCGTAGCCGACGAGGTGGACCGTACCGTCCTTGGCGATCACGCCGTGGCACAGCGGCCCGGGCAGGCCTGCGTAGCCGTCCCGGCAGATCCGTACGGTGCTGGCGGTGCCCCGGGTCACGGTGTGGTGGATCATGACGCCGTGCACCGGGCCCCACGGGCCCTTGTGGTTGCGGTTGTGGGTGGTCCAGTGGCCGACCTGGACGACCGTGAGGCCTTCGCCGCGCAGGGCGCTGAGGAACCTGTTCGCCGACATGGGTGAGGACATGACCGACTCCTTCCGGAGGACGGGGTGAACTTCCGGAGTACCGGAGTCCGCCACTCCGCTGCCATCCGTTCGGGCCGTGTGCGAGTCGATCCGGACAGATCGTCACGAGGCGTACGGGGCTGCGCCGTTCGGATGGAAAACGCAGGACATGCACCGAAGATCGTCGAACAGTCCCACCCGATTGTGTAATGGCGTCAACACGTTCCGTGCTGAAAGGCTTCTCCCGTCACTCAGTCATACGAGAGGGAGTTCCATGTCCGTTGGTTCGGTTGGCGACGAGACCCGCGCGGAGCAGCGAGCCCCGCAGCAGAGCCTCGGCACCGCTGCCGCGCGGAACCTCGCCACGACCACCAAGTCGGCCCCGCAGATGCAGGAGATCACCTCCCGGTGGCTGCTGCGCGCACTGCCGTGGGTCCAGGTGCAGGGCGGCACGTACCGGGTGAACCGAAGGCTCAGCTACTCGGTGGGCGACGGCCGGGTCACCTTCGTGCAGACCGGAGAGCGCGTCGCGGTGATCCCCGCCGAACTCGGTGAACTCCCCGCACTGCGCGGTTACGAGGACGAGGGCGCCCTGGTGGAGCTCGCGGCCCGCTGCACCCAACGGGAGTACGGGGCGGGCGAGATCATCGCCGTGGCGGGCGCCGCCACCGACCGGGTGTACCTCCTGGCCCACGGCCGCATCGAGCAGATCGGCGAGGGCCCCTACGGCGACGAGGCCGTGCTCGGGGTCCTCGCCGACGGCGCCTACCTCGGCGAGGCCGCCCTGCTTCGCGAAGACGCCACCTGGGCCTGGACCGCCCGGGCCGCCACGGCCTGCACGGTCCTGGAGCTCACCCGGGACGACGTCCGGAACCTCGCCGAACGGGCCGACTCGCTCGCCGCCCACCTCGCGACCGCCGCAGCCCTGCCCGACCAGCGCACCAACCCCTACGGCGAGGCCTCCATCGACCTCTCCGCCGGTCACGTCGGCGAGGCCGTCGTCCCGCACACGTACGTCGACTACGACGCCTCGCCCCGCGAGTACGAACTGAGCGTCGCCCAGACCGTGCTGAAGGTCCACAGCCGCGTCGCCGACCTCTACAACCAGCCGATGAACCAGACCGAGCAGCAGTTGCGCCTCACGATCGAGGCGCTCCGCGAGCGCCAGGAGCACGAGCTCGTCAACCACAAGGAGTTCGGCCTCCTCGCCAACTGCGACTACGGACAGCGGTTGCAGCCGCACGACGGCGTCCCCAGCCCGGACGACATGGACGAGCTGCTCTCCCGCCGTCGGGGCTCCAAGATGTTCCTCGCCCACCCGCGTGCCATCGCCGCCTTCGGCCGCGAGCTCAACAAGCGCGGCCTGGTGCCCGAGACCATCGAGATCGCGGGCAACCGCATCCCGACCTGGCGGGGCGTGCCGATCTACCCGTGCAACAAGATTCCGGTCTCGGACGCCCGGACCACCTCGATCATCTGCATGCGCACCGGCGAGGCCGACCAGGGCGTGATCGGCCTGCACCAGACCGGCCTCCCCGACGAGATCGAGCCCAGCCTCTCCGTCCGCTTCATGGGGATCGACGAGCAGGCGATCATCTCCTACCTGGTCACCGCCTACTACTCGGCGGCGGTCCTCGTCCCCGATGCGCTCGGCGTCCTGGAGAACGTCGAGGTCAGCCGCTGGCGCTGAGCCGGCTCCGCCCGGGGCGGGGACCGAACCGCCCCGCCCCGGGCGCTCCCGGCCCGTCGCGGCGGGACACCCCCCTGACCGATCGCCGTGGCGGACGCCGCGGAGGATGTGAAGGAAATGACCGTGACCACGAGCAGCGCGGATGCCGTCATCGAGGGGCAGGGGGCCGTGCGGCTCCTGGACCGGACGCGCACCGCCGTCAACCCCCAGCTGCGCGCCACCGTCGAGTCCCTGCCCGGCTCCGTGCGGCGGGTGGCGATGTACCACTTCGGATGGGAGCGCGCCGACGGAACCCCGGACGCGGGACGGGCGGGCAAGGCGATCAGGCCCGCCCTGGTCCTCGCGGCGGCCCGGGCCCTCGGCGCCGAGGAGGCCCAGGCCGTGAAGGCCGCCGCGGCGGTGGAGCTGGTGCACAACTTCACCCTGCTCCACGACGACATCGTCGACGAGGACCCGACCCGACGGCACCGGCCCACCGCCTGGACCGTCTTCGGCGTTCCGGACGCCCTGATGGCCGGTGACGCGATGAGTGCGTTGGCCCTGCGCCTGTTGGCCGAGGACCCCCATCCGGCTTCCCCGGCGGCCTCCGCCCGCCTCGCCGCCTGCATCATCGAACTCTGTGCCGGCCAGCAGGCCGACTGCGCCTTCGAGCGCTGCGATCCGCGGAAGGTCTCGCTCGACGAGTGCCTCGCGATGGCCACCGGCAAGACCGGTGCGCTGCTTGGTTGCTCCTGCGCCCTCGGGGCCCTGTACGCGGGCGCGGGGGAGGAGGAGGTCGCCGCGATGGACTCCTTCGGCCGGGAGGCCGGTCTCGCCTTCCAGCTGATCGACGACCTCATCGGCATCTGGGGCGATCCGGACCACACCGGCAAGCCGGCCGGTGCCGACCTCGCCGCCCACAAGAAGTCGCTCCCCGTGGTGGCGGCACTCACCTCGGACACCCCCGCCGGGGAGGAACTGGCCGAGCTGTACGCCCGGCCGACCCTGGACGCCGCGGCGGTGCGGGCGGCCGCGGACGCCGTCGAGCGGGCCGGTGGCCGTGACTGGGCCCAGGTCCAGGCCGCCGAACGCATGGGGCGCGCCGTCGAGCACCTGGCGCGGGCGGTTCCGGACCTGGCGGCGGCGGAGGACCTGCTCGCCCTCGCGGAGTTCGTCACCCGACGCAACCGCTGACCGTGCGGTGGGCGCTCATGCCTCGGGAACGATCCGGGTGACCACGGTCTCGATCAGTTCGTCCAGGTCCCGGTCACCGAGGAGTCCCGGCACCGTGAAGTGGTCGAGGAGCAGGCCGGTGAGGGCGAAGTAGAGCGCGCGGACGGTGTCCGCGTCCCCCGGCATCCCGGAGTCGAGGTGCAGTCGGACGTTCATGTCGAGGTCGGCCCGGAGCACTTCGGCGAATCGTTTCTGGAGCTCGGGGCGACGGGTGGCCTCCAGCCGCAGTTCGAAGAGTCCGAGGTAGCAGGTGCGCTCCGCCGTCAGGCGTCGGGCGAGCCAGCGCATCAACTCGACGACCAGGGCGCGGCTGGGTTCCCCGCGGAGCGCGGTGTCCACGGCGCCGGACTCCGGGGTCAGGCGTACGAAGATCCGGTCGGCCACCTGGGAGAGCAGTCGGTCCCGGTCGCTGAAGTAGTTGGACGAGGTGCCCGTGGGGACCCCGGCCCGGGCGTCGACCGCCCGGAAGGTCAGTCCGCGGGCACCCTCGTCCGCCAGCACTTCGATCGCGGCGTCGAGCAGGGTCGTGCGGCGCTCGGGGTTCCTCGCCACGTGGGGCTCCTCTGTGCGGGATGCGTCCGCGTCGAACGCTTCGCATCGGACCGGTCGGAACAAGGGGCTTGCTCAACCACTACAAGTGAAGCACTATGAATGTCGTGGTTGTAGGGGGAGTTTACTCCCTACCAGGACGAAGGGGACCGGTTTGCGCAAGCTCACGTACTACATCGCCTGCACCATCGACGGCTTCATCGGCGACCCCCAGGGTGACGCCAGCTCCATGTTCGTGTACTCCGAAGCCCCCTACACGGCCTGGATGACCACCGAATACCCGGAGGCCGTCCCGGCCCACGGACGGGAGGCGCTCGGCGTCACCGGCGCGAACAAGCACTTCGACACCGTCGTCCAGGGGATGCGCTCGTACCAGCTGGCCCTGGACGTCGGCGTCACCAGCCCCTACGCCCACCTGCGCGAGTTCGTCGCCACCCGTTCGCTCACCGAGTCGCCCGACCCCCACGTCGAGCTGATAGCCGACGACCTCGTCGGCCGGATCCGCGAGCTCAAGGCCGAGGACGGCCCCCTGGGCATCTGGCTCTGCGGCGGGTCCACCATCGCGGGCCAGCTCATCGAGGAGATCGACGAACTGGTCATCAAGACCTACCCGCAGGTGTACGGCACCGGCATGCCGATGTTCGGTGCCGGCTTCGCGCCCCGCGACTTCGAGCTGGGGGAAATGCGCGCCTTCGACAACGGCGTCCTCGTGCGGACGTACACCAGGAAGCGGTAGCGACGGGGGAGCGGTGCCGGGGCGGGCGTCCTACCCTGGAGGCATGGGTGACAAGGCGCCTCGCACGACGCGGGACCCGCTGGCCGAACGGCACTGCCCGGCCTGCGGCGAACCCCTCGCGGTGGTCGCCACCCGGCACAAGGTCCTCGGGGCCTGGGTGCCGGAGTGGCAGGTGCAGCCCTGCCGCAACCCCGAGTGCCCGCTCTCCGAAGGGGCGGAAGCCGCTACCACGTATGTGACCGGCAAGAACGGCGAGAACGGGAGAAGTCCGGCCCCCGGGTGACCGGGCGCGCGCTGGAGCCGGTCATACCGCTACAGTCCGCGCATGTCATCGGAGTCGACAGAAGTCTGGACCGGCTGGTACCGGGACCGCAGCGGCGCGGAAGCGATCGTCATCACGGCCGACGGGCGGCGCGTCACCACCCACATCAGGGGCATCGAGTACACCGGCGAGGGTTTCGCCGCGCTCCGCGCCGCGGACGGGGACGGGCGGCCCCTCGGGGGGTGCGTCCTGGAATGGGACCTGCCCCTGCCCGTCGTCGTGGACGGCGCCTCCCACCGGGCCACCCTGGCCTGCCTGCTGACGCTCAATGAGCGGGCGGACCTCAGCCTGACGCTGCACTACGAGGGCGCCGCCTTCGAGGCCTGCATCGCCGGCGGCGACTTCGAGGAGGCGCTGGAGCGGGTCCGGAGCCAACTGCCGGCCGGCGCGGACTTCGGCCGCAGGCTCCTCCAGGCCGCCTAGGGCGCGGGGCACCCCGGTGCCGACGACGCGGCGGTGGCGCCCCGGAGGGGGAGACGCCACCGCCGCGGGTGACCGTTCGTCACTTCCCCGGGGAGCCGGCCCTCGAACGGCACGGACGGTGTCCGTGCGAAGCGACCGGCTCCCCGCTGCTTCCCTCAGCCCTTGAACGCGGAGGTGAGGCCGTAGCGCCACAACTGGTCGACGCGGTAACGCTCCTGTGCGTTCGGCTGGGCGTTCTGGCAGGACGTGCCGGGGCCGCCGCCCGACATCAACTCGCTGCACGGGCCGCTGTAGTGGTCCGGCAGCCCGAGGACGTGGCCGGTCTCGTGGGCGGTCACCCGGGTCGAGTTGTACTGCTGGTTCTGTCGGTAGTCGAGGAAGATGTAACCGCGACCGTGGCCGTCGGTGCTGGCGTACGAACCACGGGAGTCATTGCCCTCGTAGTACGCGAAGTCGGGGTTGCTGCCCTCGACGAGACGGACGTTCGCCACCGAGCTGTTCCATATCTGCGCGGAGCGCGCGATCTGGGTGCGGAAGCTCGGCGCATAGGCGGCGCTGTACACCACGGTGACGGCGGTCGCGCCCTGGGTGGTGGCCCGCTTCTTCGCCACGGACTTCATGACGGCGTCGAAGAACGCCTGGTTCGCCTTGGCCTCCTCGGCCGAACCGGCGTACGCCACGCGGGCGGTGCCGGCCCCGCCGCTGCCGACCGCCGCCGCCGGTGCCGTACCGAGCGAAGCGGCGAGACCGAGTCCGAGGGCGGTGGTCAGCACGGAAGTGAGGACCTTGGGGTGTCGCATGGGGGGCTCCTCCTGTAGGGGATGAGGAGAGTCTCAGGGGGTTCGAGCGGCTCGGGATGATGTCAGCCGCCGATAGCCCCAGAGCATCACCCGAGTCTGAATGCCCCTCAACTTCCTTCAAATGCAAGGTGATTGGGGAGGTTTGGACATCTGGTGTCGCTCTCGGAGCCGCCCTAACCTCGGGGCATGGAGCTGGAGGTGAGACACCTGCGTGCGCTCTGCGCCATCGCGGACACGGGCAGCCTGCACAAGGCCGCCCGACAACTGGGCGTGAGTCAGCCCTCGTTGACCACCCAACTGCGCCGGATCGAGAACTCCCTCGGGGCCGAGCTCTTCTCCCGCGGTCGCACCGGTTGCCGCCCCACCCCACTCGGCCGCTCCCTGCTCAGCCGGGCCCGTCCGCTCGTCGCCGACATGGCCGCGCTCATCACCGAGGCCCAGGCCGCGGCCCGCGGCGACGGGCCCGGACTCCGCGTCGGATCGACCGCCAGCAGGGCACTCCCCGGCTGGCTGCGCCGGCTCCGTCAACGCCTACCCGGCACCGACGTCGGCCTCCGGGTCGACGTCTCCGCCGACGCGCTGCTGCGCACGGTCGCCGCCGGGCAGCTCGACGTGGCGTTCGTGCACGAGGTGGAGGGCTCCCCGCTCCGGGTTCCCCAGGGCCTCGCGGAGCGCGTGCTGGTCGCCCGCGAACCGCAGTTCATCTCCATGGCCCGCGACCATCCGGCCGCCGCCCGGCCCGTCGTCGACCTCGTCGACCTCGCCGCGGACCACTGGATGGTCGATCCGGCCGTCGACGGCGAATGGGCCGGACTCCGACGGGTCCTCGCCGCCGCCGGCATCGACCCGCCACTGCTGCACGGCGACTACCACACGGCCGCCTCGCTCATCGCCCTCGGCGAAGCCGTCGCCCCCTGCCAGCCCACCTCGAGCCCGCGCGAGGACATGGCCATCCGACCCCTGCGCGGCGATCCGCTGGGCGTCCGGCTCCTGCTGTACGGCCGGCCCGGCGCGCCCCTGGACGCGCTCTACGCGGAACTCGCCTCGGCCTACCGGGAAGTCGCCCTGCGAGCGGCCCCGTACCGGGAGTGGCTCCGCCGTCAGGGAGCGGCGGCCGGGGCGTCGGTGGGACCGTGCATGATGACCGCATGAGTCAACACGAGGACGGCCCCGACGGAACGGCAGTGGTGCGGCACGCACGCCCGGAGGACCTCCCCCGGGTGGTGGAACTCATCACCGAGCACACCGCGTACGAAAAGTCCGCGCCCCCGGAGCCAGGCCTCGCGGACCGGCTCTCGGACCTCCTCTTCGGCCCTGCCCCGCGCCGCCTCGTCTGTTTCGTCGCGGTCCTCCCCGACGGCACCCTCGCCGGCTACGCCACCTGCGCGCCCGCGGTGTCGACTTGGGACGGCACCGAGTACCTCCACATGGACTGCCTCTACCTCGCGGAGCGCTCCCGCGGCCACGGCATCGGCCCGCTCCTGATCGCTGCGGTCCGCTCCGAGGCCCGCGCGCTCGGCCTCCCGGAACTGCAGTGGCAGACGCCCGAGTGGAACGAGCGGGCGATCGCCTTCTACGACCGCCTGGGCGCCACTTCCCTGCCGAAGCGCCGTTACACCCTTCCGGCCTGGGGCTGAGGGCGCCGCTCCGTCCGGCGGTCGCCGGACGGCCGCCGGGCGACGAGGGCGTTCACCCGCGACAATGACGTCATGATCCCGGGCATATGCCTTCGTCGAGTGCGGCGCACGCGACGACCGGCTTCCCCGAAGGCCCGCCCGTGACGAGACCGCCCGGCCGACGACAGGGGGTAGCGGATCGTACCGGACCGGTAACGTGGAGTTTCCGTATCCATCGGGGAACCGCAACACAGTGACGGTCGGCGTCGAGGTGAGCAGCACATGAGGGAACCGCAGATCGACTACGCGGCGGTCTTCCACGCCCTCCCCGGCATGGTCGCGCTGCTCACCCCCGACCTGGTCTACGTCGACGCCAACGAGGACTTCCTCCGATTGGCCGGACGCACCCGCGAGCAGCTGCTGGGCCGCTACATCTTCGACGTCTTCCCCGAGAACCCGAACGATCCGGCCGCGGCCGGCATGCGGGAGACCCAGGCGTCGATGCTGCGGGTGGTGGCGACCGGCGAGCGCGACACCATGGCGCTGCTGCGCTACGACATCGAGGACTCCGAGCGGCCCGGCCGTTGGGTGGAGCACTTCTGGAGTCCGGTCAACGCGCCCGTACTGGGCCAGGACGGGCGGACCGCGTTGATCGTCCACCGGGTGGAGGAGGTCACCGAGCTGATCCGCGCCCGGGACGGGGCGGGCAGCGACGGCAACCGGGCCCGCGTGCTGGAGGCCGAGCTCTACACCCGCTCCCGCGAACTGCAGGAGGTCAACGAGCGCCTGCGCAGGGCCCATGCGCGCGAACGCGAGGTCGCCCTGACCCTGCAGGCGGCGATGCTGCCGGCGCCGATGCTGGTCGGACACCACAGGGCGGCCGTCCGCTACCGACCCGCCGTCGGCACGCTCAACGTGTGCGGCGACTGGTACGACCTCGTCGACCTGCCTGGGGACCGCGTCGCGGTCGCCGTCGGCGACGTCGTCGGCCACGGTCTGGAAGCCGCCGGCGTCATGGGGCAGCTGCGCAGCGCACTGAGCGCGGCGGCCCGTGTCGCCGAGGGCCCGGCCCGGGCGCTGGAAGCCCTCGGGCTCCACGCCCGCCGCGTCGACGGCGCGGAGTCGACCACGGTGGTGAAGATCTACATCGACTGGGACGCCCACACCCTCACGTACAGCAGCGCGGGCCATCCGCCACCCGCCCTGCTCCACCCCGACGGCACGGTGACCTTCCTGGACCAGGCGACCGATCCGCCCCTCGGAGCGCGCCCGGAGCACGTTCCGCGCCCCGAGGCGACCACGACCTTCGCCGAGGGAGCCACCCTGGTCCTCTACACGGACGGTCTGATCGAGCGCCGCGACGAGGACATCGACGTCGGTCTGGCCCGTCTCGCCGACTCCCTCGCCCGGCACGGCCAGGCCGACCCCGAAGCCCTGGCCGACGCGCTCCTGGTCGACCTCCTCCCGCCCACGGGCAACACCGACGACACGGCCCTGGTCATCATCCGCCTCTGACGGGCCCCTCCCGGCCCCGACCCGGGCCCCGCTCCGACCCGGGCCCCGACCCCAGGCCCCGCCTCGACCCGGGCCCCGGAACGCGCCGCGACGGGAAGCCCGGAATCAACGGCATGCCCGATTTGACTCTCCGGGCGGTTCTGCCAACGTGGTGAGTGTCATGTCCCACGCATCCCGCAGTTCCGTTCGCACGGGCGCCGCCGGGACCCCGACGCCGAACGGCGGGCCCGTTCCCACCGTCCGGCGCTCCGCCCGCGGCGTACCGGGAGCATTCGCCCGCGGCGTGCCGGGGACGTGCGTCCACGCCCCCGGACGACCGAGGGCCTCCCCCGACCCGTACCTGCTCGACGTCGGCGTCGCCGACGACATCGTCGTGCTCCCGGAGAGGTTCCGGGGCACCCTCGTGACCCTTGCCCCCGTGGCGGGCAGCACCTCGTGCGGTGACCGCCGCGCGGCACCGGGAACGCCTTCGGGCTGAACCCGCTGCCCTCGCCGTAGGCGGAGGCGAGGAAGAAGGAGCGATGACATGAACCTGGCCTATGACTACCCGGTCCTCGGAGCGTTCTGGACGGTCATGTGGATCTTCCTGTGGGTCCTGTGGATCGTCCTGCTCTTCCGGATCATCGGCGACATCTTCCGGGACGACGAACTCAGCGGGGTGGTCAAGACGATATGGCTGCTCTTCGTGGTCGTGGTCCCCTTCCTCGGCGTGTTCGTCTACGTCCTCGCCCGGGGCAAGGGCATGGGGCAGCGCGAGGTGAAGCACGCCCGGGCCCAGCAGCAGGCATTCGACGACTACATCCGTGACACGGCGGGCAGCGGGACGGGGCCCGGCAGCGAGGCGGACCAACTCGCCAAGCTCTCCGAGATGCGTGCCAAGGGCGACATCACCGACGCCGAGTTCCAGCGGGCCAAGGAGAAGATCCTCCACTGAGCTCGGGTCCGGAGGCAGTCATCCGCCCGTGTCCTGCCCGTGGAAACCGTGCTGGTCATGGTTTTTTGGAGGCATGAAAAGCAAGGTTCGCGCCCGTGTTCTGCCGGCCTCTCAGCGCCGCTCGCTGGACGAACTGATAGGGGATCTGATCCTCTCGTCCGGGGACGCCGCGTCCAAGCGCTCGGCCTTCTGGACGATGCTGACGCTGTCCTCGGTCATCGCGGCCGGTGGGGTGATCACGGACTCGACGGCGACGGTGATCGGAGCCATGATCATCGCGCCGTTGTCCACGCCGATCATGGGCATCGCCCTGGGCTCGGTGCAGCGCCGCCGTACCGGATCGGCCAGGACCGTCCTCCTGGCGTGCCTGCTGGTGATCGCGGTCGGAGTGGTCATGTCGCTGGTGCTCCCCGGCAACTACGACCTGTTGTCGAACGGTCAGATCTCCTCGCGGACATCGCCCGGCCTGATGGACCTGATCGCCGCCCTGGCGACCGGCTTCGCCGGCGCGGTGGCACTGGCCCGTCGGGACGTCGCCGCCGTACTGCCCGGCGTCGCGATCGCCATCTCCCTCGTTCCGCCCCTGGTGGTGGCCGGGGTGTGCCTGGGGCAGATGTCGGGATGGCTGGCCCTGGGCGCGCTGGCGCTGTTCGTGTCGAACCTCTTCGCCCTGGTCTTCGCCGGCATGGTGATGTTCGCTTCGCTCGGTTACGCCTCGGAGGCGGACAAGGCGGCCGGACGCCCCGCCCGCAGGGCGGCCGTCGCCATGGCCCTGCTGTTCGTCGTCGTGTTCGTCCCGCTGACGGCCAACACCGTGACCACACTGCTGCTCAACGTCTGGACCGGCCGCACCAAAGCCGCCGCGGAACAGTGGCTCGCCGGGGATCCGGACGCCACCGTCACCAGCGTCGACGCGACCTCCCGGACGATGTACATCCAGGTCCGCACCCCCGGGGAACTCCCCCCGCTGGAGTCCCTGCTCGACCGGCTCGAAGGACAGATCCCGGACGGCATCCCCGTCGTGGTCGACGCCTCGCGGGGGCGACGCATCGACGTCGGAAGAGTGGGCGGTTGAGCACCGCCCCGCAGGACCTCCGCCGTACCGAGGTGCGACGGGCGCGACCCGGTGATGCAATTGGGGTGCGTGAGGTGGGGGTGTCAGAGGGAAAAGCCACCAGCTTCCAGAGGTGACGCAGTGAGCGACGCATTCGAAGAAACGGACGAAGTCGGCCCGATCGACTACGTGATCGTCGAATTTCCCGGCAACCGGATGACCGGGGAGGGATTCCCCCTCCTCGTCGACCTCGTGGACCGCGGCCTCATCCGGATCCTCGACCTGACGTTCGTCAGGAAGGACGAGGACGGAACCGTGACCGGCCTGGAGATCGCCGATCTCACCGGCGACGGCGAGCTCGACCTGGCCGTCTTCGAGGGCGCGTCGTCGGGGCTGCTCGGCCAGGACGACCTCGAAGAGGCGGCCACCGCACTGGAGCCCGGCAACTCCGCCGGCATCCTGGTCTACGAGAACCTCTGGGCGGCACCCTTCGCAGCCGCCCTCCGCCGCGGCGGAGCGCGCATGGTCGCCTCCGGGCGGATCCCGGTGAACGACCTCGTCGCCGCCCTCGACGAGACCGAGAGCGCCCCCTAGGGCGGCGCTCACCCGTACAGAAGGGACACGACCATGCCAGGTCTCATCCGCGGGGTCGCGCGCACCGCGGTCGTCGCCGGAACGGCGACCGCCGTGTCGAACCGCGTGTCACGCCGGCAGCAGGGACGATGGGCGGCGCAGCAACAGGCGTACGAGGCGCCCCCGCCACAGCAGGCCTACCAGGCCCCACCGCCCCCGGCTCCGGCGGCTTCCGACATGAGCAGCAAGATCGACCAGCTGAAGCAGCTCGGCGAACTCAAGGACCAGGGCGTCCTCACGGAGGCCGAGTTCGAGGAACAGAAGCGCGCGATCCTCGGGTCCTGACCGGCCCGGGCGACGGCGGCGGCACGACGGGGCCCGCCCGCGCCGGCTTCCACGCCCCGGCCCCGTCGGCCCGCGGAGCGGACGTCAACCGGGCCCCGCGGGTCTCACAGTCCCATGGCCCCGTAGGCCCCGTAGGCCTCGGACCCGTCACCGCTCGGCCGGGTCCACGGACGTCCGCCCCTCGCTCCGCACGCGCAGCAGCACGGTGCGGCGGCCCCGGTGCTGAGCTCGTCCCCGGAAGCCCTCAGGGGCCTCGACCCGGAACGCCCGGGTCCAGGACGCTGGGGTCCAACGAGCCTCCGGGGCCCGAGCGGATGGTCGACGAATGACGGCACCACCATCCGCCCAACGGCAGCGCCTCGCCACGCGGGTGAATCCGAATGTGGTCGCGGCGCACACTTGGCAGATGATCGTTCTGCAGCCCGTCCTGGAGGTCCACGCCTCCGACGACTTCGACCTCTGGCCGGTCGCCGACATCACCGCGTACGGCTTCCTACCGCTCAGCGGGGCGCTCACACCAGAACAGGTCGGTACGGCGGTGAAGCGGATCGCGGAATGCAACGACATCGACCCGGAAGTCGACGACCGCCCGGCACGACCCGACGAACCGCTGGGAAGCCTTCTCCACGGACTCCTCACCATGGACCACCTCTTTGCCGCCGGTGGCCTACGGGTCACCGACACCGCCACGGGCATCACCCTGCTGCCGGGCTGTTGCAGCGGACTGGGGGAGCGGCGCGACTGGCTCGGACTCCTCGACGGCGACGGCTGTGCCTCCTTCGGCCACGACCCTTCCCCGCTCGCCGAACGCTTCGGCGGCACGGTGCGGTTGACCGTTGACGCGGAGCAGGACGACGGCCCGGTGATCGAGCTGTCCCCGAGCCGATGGGGGGACCTGCTCGACGGCGCGGAACACGACCTGAACGACTTCCTGGGACTGGTCGCCTCCTGGGCCGAGCGCCAACTGCCCGAGCACCGGGGCTCCGTCGTTCCCGCGATCGCCAGAGCCCTCGACCTGCCCGCACCGCCGACGGCTTGAGCGCACCCGTTCGAAGGTCCTCTGCCCCCGAGTAGTTCCAACGGTGCCGAGAAGTACGAGAAGTGCGAGAAGGGGCGGCGGCCGACGTCGCCGAGCAGCGCATGGTCCCGTCCGGTGAACTGGCGGGCGCCTTCGCCTGTCTGGACCAGTCCGGATGCGCCCGGTGGGGGCAGGACGGACCCTGTGGGCATGTCGCAGCAAGCACCACAGCCCGGATGGGGCCCTCAACCGGGCAGGGGAGGTCCGCCCCCACCCCGCAAGGGCCACACGGGAAAGGTCATCGGATTCTCTTGCCTCGGCGTGATCGTGCTCGTCGTCGTGCTGGTCGTCGCCCTCGTGGTGGCCAGCGGCAGCAGCGACGACGAGCCCGACCGGACGCCCACCAGTCCCAGCGCCCAACCGACGAACCGGGAGCGCCCCCAAGAGGAAAGCGGGGCCACCGGAGACGTGCAGATCACGGCATGCGAGGTCGACCCGGCGACCAAGTGGCCGAGCGCGGAACTGCTGATCACCAATCGATCGAGCAAGCCCAGCAACTACGTCGTGCAGGTCGAGTTCGTGGACGCGTCCGGGAAGCGGGTCGAGGAGGCGCTCGCCTCGTCGAATTCGGTGGCGCCGGGGCAGCGCTCGGAGGTGACGGCTCAGGGGTTGAAGCAGATGACGACCACGATCCGGTGCCGGATCACGGACGTGACCCGATACGCCTCATGACCGTACGGGTCGGCGTGGTGGTCGCCCATGACGGGCCCGGGGCGGCCCGTACCCGGGTGGGGACCCAGACGACCGGCGTCTTCCCGTGCTGACGCACGACGAGCAGCGAGCGGCCCCCGTTCGGATTCGTCCGGCGGGGGTCTCGTCGTGCCCGGGACGAGGCCGCGACGGTCCCGTGTCACGTCCGTCGGTCACCGCACTGTGGACGGCGCACGGCGAGGGGGTCGCCGGCGGCACCGGGCGAGCGGCAGCATCGGCGCACGGCTGGCGCCCGTGGAAGCCCGTTGCTTCGGCGAGGGCCGGTGACTCGGCAGGGGCGTTCGCTGCCCCACCGGATGCCGCAAGACTTCGTGGTGCACCCTCAGTCCGGAACGAGGTGCGGGGAGTCCTCGACTTCCCGGTTGCCCAGCAGTTTGTGTGCACCGCAACGCACATCGGCCAGCATCACCGTCCCCGACCCCGGCATCGCCCACATGGCCTCGTACCGTGCCTGGGCAGATCAGCACGATGTCCCCTTCGACGCGACGATCGAACGGGCATGCATCCTCGTCTGCAGCCGGTGACGGGGCGATTCGCTACAGCTCGTCGGTCACACTGCCGTCGGGGTGGTGGCGGTAGAAGTACACGCGGCGCTCGTCCGAGGGCTTTTGCTGTTCGGCTTCGTACCAGGGAACCAGGCGGGCCCACGCTTCCCTTTCCTGACGGACATTCGCTTCCAGCCAGTCCGTGAAGCGGATGTAGACCCGAGACGGTTCGGCATCACCCTCGGAGTAGGTCCACACCTCTGGATCGGGCCCGTCACCGCGCAAGAACTCGAATTGGTAGCCCTGGTGCATGAAGATCACGCGGTCGGATGTGTGCAGACGAAAGGGCTCCTGGTTCTCACTCAGGAGCTCGTCTGCTGCTTCCCGGAGGCCGATGACGTGGGGGTAGAAGACGTCACTGCCTTGAAAGAAGTGGCCGGCACCGTCACCGACAAGGCGGAGGAAGCAGGCATAGGCCGCAGCCAGCGGAGCGGGCTGGTCCCGTTCGATCTCGTCGAGCTGGTCGGCTGACAGCCCGCGCAGTCCGTCTGCGGTGGCCGTCGTGCCATCGGCGAGCGATGTCACCAGAGCGCGAACCAGTGCCTCGGAGGAGGTGTCTGCTGCCCCGTGCGGGGGAGTAGCAGACGCGGCCATCGCACTCTCGGACTCACGCTGGCTCTCGCCCTGCTTGGCCTTCTTCCAGAACTGCATGCGATCCCACCCCAGTACTCTGGCCGATCCTGCCCTGGCCTGTCGGCCTGAGGCTAACGGACGCCTGTCGCCTCGGTTCGAGTCCTTGCTAGGGCGTGGGTCGGGCCGTGACCAGGAGCGGCGAGGACATCAGGACGTTGCTCGAGAGTGAGCCGTCTGTGGTCTGTGGCACGTATCGGCGGCGCTGATGTCGAAGTCGGCTGGAACACTGCGGTCGTGATCAGGAGCAGGTGTTTCCGGCGACTGCTCCGGCAGCCTTGGTCCTCGCCTGGCTTCTCGACGATCCGCGCACCCTCGCCGAAGACCGGTGGGAGCGCAGGGCCGGTCGGCGGTCGCTTCGCGCCGAACTGCTGAACTGGTTGGCTTCGTTCGCCGGCATCGCCCGCCTGGACGTCGAGGACGGTGTCGGCGTAGCGCAGGATCTGGCTGCCGCTCGTTCGGTAAGGCCAATACTCCACGACCGCATCGCGGACTTCTGCGACGCCGACGATCCACTGGTGAGGGAGGCCGCGCTCGCTGCCACCGCCCTGCTCCTGGCCGACCCCGCCCTCACCTCGTCCGTACCCCGGTACGCGCCCGCCGTTCGCGAGGTCCTGGCCGTGAGCGCGGACTCGTACTACCGGTGGATCGCCCGGGAACGGCTGGCTTCCTGGGGGGAGGACGTCACCGGTCTCGTCACTGCGGAGAAGGAGCGCCGCGCGGCCCTGGACCGGGCAGGCGGGCTGGCGGAGGACCCGTTCGGGGAGGGGCAGGAGCAGGCGATCCGCTGACTGGAAGAGCAACCCGAGGACACCGCGGCTCCGGAACGGCTCGGCCGCCGGCGTGAGGACCGGGCCGCGCCCATGCCGGCCGCCCTGCCCGAGCCGCCCGTGGACGCCCTGGGGAGCGAGGCTGGATACCGGGGCCCGTGGCGGATCGCCCGGAAGGAGGAGCGCGCCGAGTGGACGTTCACGCCGTACGTAGGAGTCGGCCCCCTGCACTTCGGGATGACCTTGGAGCAGATCACCCGCGTCCTCGGCGAAGAACCGGCCGTCTCGTCCTGTTCCCACCACGGCGAAGACCAGAAGCTCAACTATGCCGACTTCGCTGAGAGCGGGATCAGGGCCCTCTTCCACGACGGCCGCCTGGGGTGCGCCGCCGCAGACGCCCTCACCGGCCCCCAGGTGAGACTGGACGCAGCCCCGCTGACCGGCTGCGCGCCTTCCCACGTGGAGGACTGGCTGGTCCACCGCACAACACGTCCCGGCAGCCTGGCGTACAGCGTCGCTGGTGATCCGGTCTTCGCCGACCTCGGCCTGGCGATCCGCTCCCAGCGGGCCGGCGACGATCACCAGGGGCTCCAGGTGTCCGCAGCCCGGTCTTTGACCGGCATCAGTGGCACCAGCCGGTGCGCTGCCCTGCGCAGCGGGGTCAGCCACGCGGCCGGTCGGTCCCGCAGAGCGTTCAGTTCCGGGACGGAGTGCCGGGAGCGGAAGGGAGCGACCTCCTCTCCGGACTTGCGCTTCTGCATGCGGAGCGCGACGGTCCGGTCCATGACCGCGTCCGGTAGGTCGCCGATGCCTGCCAGCGCGGCTATGGCGGAGGCCGGCCACGCGTCCTCCGTCATCACGCTGTGGATCTGCGCGCACCCATCGCCAGATGAAGAAGACCGCACCAGGGCCATCAAGGGCGCCGGGCTTGGCGGCCTGTGGACCGGGTGCGGTCGGGTCGACCAGACGATCGGAGAAATCGCAGGTCAAGCGGCTTGATCGAAGATCAGGCCTTCTTCGTCTCCCAGAAGATGCGGTCGATCTCGGCGATGAGCTCCAGCGCCTTCTCGCCCGTCTTCGGGTCGGTGGACGCCTTGGCGGCCGAGAGGGCCTTCAGGGTGTCGTTGACCAGCTGGTTGAGCTCGGGGTACTTCTCGAAGTGCGGGGCCTTGAAGTAGTCGCTCCAGAGCACCGAGACGTGGTGCTTGGCGAGCTCCGCGCGCTGCTCCTTGATGACCGTGGCGCGGGCGCGGAAGTGCGGGTCCTCGTTGGCCAGGTACTTCTCCTGGACCGCCTTGACGGACTCGGCCTCGATGCGGGCCTGGGCAGGGTCGTACACGCCGCAGGGGAGGTCGCAGTGGGCGCTGACCTTGACCTTGGGGGCAAACAGGCGGGAGAGCATTGAGCCGTCCTTCCTCGTGATCGTCTTCTCAGGTGGGACATTACTCGGTGAGAAGGGCGTTTTCGCGGGCGCCCCCTGGGGCTTAGGTCAAAAGTCCAGGGTCACCATGGGACTCGTGTGCGAGTGGACGAGTCGAGGCAGGAGCGGACCGGGAGGTGCCGGATGACGGGGTCGGGGCGGGATCGGGGAGCGGAGGTCGCTGCTCCGTTCGGGATCGCCGAGGTGACGGGCGTCTCGATGGTGCCCACGCTGCTGCACGGGGACCAACTGCTCGTGCAGTACGGGGCGCGGCTCCGGGCCGGCTGCGTGGCCGTGCTGCGCCATCCGCTGCAGCAGGACCTGCTCATCGTGAAGCGGCTGATCGAGCGACGCGACGGCGGCTGGTGGGTGCTCGGTGACAACCCGGATGCCGAGGGGGACAGCCGGGTCTTCGGGGCGGTGCCGCCCGAGTTGGTCCTCGGGCGGGTCCGGGCCCGGTACCGGCCGGTGACGCCGGGGCGTCAGCGCTCGCTGGGCGTGAGGCTCTCCTGGTTGGTGTCCTCGGTGCGCCCCGTTCGGTCTGACCGCTCGGCTTCCAGGCGCTTGCGGGCCCGGTAGGCGGCCACGTTGGCCCTGGTCGCGCAGCGGTCCGAGCAGTAGCGGCGGGAGCGGTTGGTGGAGGTGTCCAGGTAGGCGTTGCGGCAGGGCGATGCCTGGCAGAGGCCGAGCCGGTCCGCGCCGAACTCGGTCAGGTGGAAGGCGAGGCCCATCGCCGAGATGGCGGCGTAGCCCGCGGTCGCGTTCGAGGAGTGGTCGGCGAGGTGCATGTGCCAGCGGGGCCGGCCCTCCTCGTCGAGGAAGTCGTGTCCGGAGATCTGCGGGCTGACCGGGAACTCCAGGAGGAGCGAGTTCAGGAGGTCGACCGCCCCCGCCTGGTCCCCCTCGTCCGCCGCGGTGAAGACCGCCCGCAGCCGGGCGCGTACGGCCCGGAAGCGCGGGAGGTCCGCTTCGGTGACCCTGCGGGCCATCTGGGTGGCGGGGCCGAAGAGGTCCCGGAGCACCTCGACGGAGACCAGGGTGTCCTTGTTCCGGGCCGGCTCCTCGGTGTTGACCAGACGCACGGCGAAATCCGAGTAATGGGCCAGTTCCACTTGTAGTCCTTACTTCGTGGGGCTAGTGTCTCGGCCGGAAGGGGTAACGGCTGTGTCCTCTTCGAGGGTATTACGAACGCGGGGAGGAACGACCGTGACCGGAACCGACTGGGCGGCCTGGCAGGAGAGCTGGGACCGCCAGCAGGAGTGGTACATGCCGGATCGCGAGGAGCGGTTCCGCGTGATGCTCGACATGGTCGAGGCGCTGGTGGGGCCGAAGCCCCGCGTCCTCGACCTCGCGTGCGGTACGGGAAGCATCACGGATCGGCTCCTCAAGAGGTTCCCGGAGGCGACCAGCACCGGTGTCGACCTCGACCCGGCCCTCCTCGCGATCGCCGAGGGCTCCTTCGCGGGCGACCAGCGCGTCACCTTCGTGGCGGCCGACCTCAAGGACCCCACGTGGACCGCGCGCCTGCCCCACGGCTCGTATGACGCCGTACTCACCGCGACAGCCCTGCACTGGCTGCACGGCGAGCCGCTGACGGCGCTCTACGGGCAGCTCGCCGGGCTGGTGCGCGAGGGCGGCGTCTTCATGAACGCCGACCGCATGATCGACGGGACCACCCCCCGCATCAACGCCGCCGAACGCGCCCACCGGCACGCCCGGATGGACCGGGAGAAGGCCGCCGGGGTACTCGACTGGGCCGACTGGTGGGCGCTCGCGGCCGAGGACCCGGTCCTCGCCGAGCCCACCGCCCGCCGCTTCCAGATCTACGGCGAGCACGCCGACGGCGACACGCCCTCGGCCCACTGGCATGCCGACACCCTCCGTTCCGTCGGTTTCGGCGAGGCCAGGGCCGTCTGGTCCTCGCCCTCCGACGCGCTCGTCCTCGCCGTGAAGTAGCCGGATGCGCAGGAAGGGGTGGTACGGGTTCTCCGTACCACCCCTTCCCGATGTCGCGGGTCCTACAGGACCTTCGAGAGGAACGCCTTCGTCCGGTCGTGCTGCGGGTTCGTCAGGACGTCCCGCGGGTTGCCGGACTCGACCACCACGCCGCCGTCCATGAAGACCAGCGAGTCGCCGACCTCACGGGCGAAGCCCATCTCGTGCGTGACGACGACCATCGTCATGCCCGACTCGGCCAGGTCCCGCATGACGTCGAGGACGTCGCCCACCAGCTCCGGGTCGAGCGCCGAGGTCGGCTCGTCGAAGAGCATCAGCTTCGGCTCCATCGCGAGCGCACGGGCGATCGCGACGCGCTGCTGCTGGCCGCCGGAGAGCTGGGACGGGTAGTTCCCCATCTTCTCCCGCAGGCCGACCCGGTCGAGCAGGCGCTCGGCCCGCTCGCGCGCCACCGCCTTGGACTCGCCCTTCACCTGGACGGGCGCCTCCATGACGTTGCCCAGGGCCGTCATGTGGGGGAAGAGGTTGAAGCGCTGGAAGACCATGCCGATGTCACGGCGCTGGACCGCGACCTCGCTGTCCTTCAGCTCGTACAGCTTGTCGCCCTTCTGGCGGTAGCCGACGAGCTCGCCGTCGACGGAGAGCCGGCCGCCGTCGATGCGCTCCAGGTGGTTGATGCAGCGCAGGAAGGTCGACTTGCCGGAGCCGGACGGGCCGACCAAGCAGAAGACCTCGCCGTTCTGCACCTCCAGGTCGATGCCCCGGAGGATGTGGGCCGGGCCGTAGGACTTGTGGACGCCTTCGGCCTTGACCATGGGCTGGCCGGTCATCCGGACACCGCCGATCGCTTGAAGGTGGTCAGGTTCGCCTTGACGCGCTGCCACGGGGTGGGCGGCAGGTTGCGCGTCGAACCGCGGGCGAAACGCCGCTCAAGGTAGTACTGGCCCACGCTGAAGACGCTGGTCAGCGCCAGGTACCAGATGGAGGCGACGAAGAGCATCTCCATCACGGCGCCGGCCGTGTTGCCGATGTTCGACGAGGCCCGGAGCAGTTCCGTGTACTGCACGGCCGAGACCAGCGACGAGGTCTTCAGCATGTTGATGAACTCGTTGCCCGTCGGGGGCACGATCACCCGCATGGCCTGCGGGAGGACGATGCGGCCCATCGTCTTGGTCTGGGACATGCCCAGCGCGTGCGCCGCTTCCGTCTGGCCCTCGTCGACCGACTGGATGCCGGCGCGGACGATCTCCGCCATGTACGCGCCCTCGTTCAGACCGAGGCCGAGCAGGGCCACCATGAACGGCGTCATGACGTCCACGGTCTCGTTCTTGTAGATCGGACCGAGGTCGATGTACTGGAAGATCAGCGACAGGTTGAACCAGACGAGCAGCTGGACGTAGACCGGCGTGCCGCGGAAGAACCAGATGTAGATCCAGGCGACCGCACCGGTCACCGGGTTCTTGGAGAGCCGCATCACGGCGAAGACGACGCCGAGGACGAGGCCCAGCGCCATGGAGGCGACGCTGATGATGATCGTGTTCCACAGTCCGCTGATCACGGACGAGTCGAACACCTTGTCCCACACGGTGTCCCAGACGACGTCACCCTGGGAGAAGGCGACGACGAGCCACCCGAGGAGGGCGACGACCACCACCGCGCTGACCCATCGGCCGTAGTGCCGCACGGGGATCGCCTTGATCGCCTCGTACGGGACGCCCGAGGGGGCGGACCCGGCCGGCGTGGGGGCCGGGTCCTTGCTGATCTTGTCAGTCATGACGACTGCCCTTCAGTGGTACGAGGAGGGGTCACTTGCCGGCGTTGATCGTGGCCGACGTGACCGCGCTGCCCTCGACGTCCCACTTCTTCAGGACCTCGGCGTAGGAACCGTCCTTGATGATCGCGTCGAGCGCTTCCTTGACGGCGTCGCGCAGCTGGGTGTTCTCCTTGGAGACGCCGATGCCGAAGAGGCCGACGTCGCTCTGGCTGCCGACGACCTCGAAGTCGTTGCCGTTGCCGGAGGTCTTCGCGATGTAGGAGGCGACCGGGTAGTCGTTCAGGTCGGCGACGGCACCGCCCGCCTTCACGCGGGTCTGGGCCTCGGCGTCGGAGTCGAAGGCCTGGATCGTCAGCTTCTTGTCACCGCACTTGGCGGCCTGCGCCTTGAAGGTGTCCTCGTAGATCGTGCCGCGCTGGACGGCCACGGTCTTGCCGCAGAGGTCGTCGAGCGAGTTGATCTTCTGGGGGTTGCCCTTCTTGACCAGCAGGGAGACGCCGGAGCTGAAGTAGTCGACGAAGTCGATGCCCTTGCCGATCTTCTTCCCGTTGTCGTCCAGGCCCTCCTGGCGCTTCTTGTTGTCCGTCATCGAGGACATGATCAGCTGCTGGCGGCCGGTGTAGATCGAGGTGATCAGACCGTCGAAGGTGCCAGAGACGAACTCGAGCTTGACGCCGAGCTGCTTGCTCAGGGCCTCGGCGATGTCGGGGTCGACGCCGACGATCTTGCCGCCCTCGGTGAACTCCATCGGAGCGTACGAGGCGTCCGTGCCGACCTTGATGACGCCCGCCTTCTGGATGTCGGACGGGAGCTTCGAGAAGAGCGGGGCGGAGTTGGCGGGGGCGCTGCTCTCCTGCGTCGAGCCACTCTCGGTCTGGTCACCACAGGCGGTCAGCAGCATCGAGCCGGCGACCGCGATGGCGGCGACCGCGGCAAGACGGGAGGTGCGGGTCTTGGCGGTCTTACCGTGCGTGGAGCGTGCGGTCATGGTCGGGTTCCTCCGGCGTGTGAGGGGAGTTGCCAGGTGGTCGCGTACGCATCTTCGAGTGTCGCGACCTCGTGTGATTACGGCATCTTGCCATTCGGACCGCCTCAAACCGACGGCCACGGATGTCAAAATCGGGTAACGGGTGATCCCCGAACCCCGACAGGCCGGTACATCAGGGCCGGATCTTCTGCGGAATGCCTTCCCCGTTACCGAAAAATCTCCGGTTCATCTCGCCATCTGGACGAGCGGAAGGCCGCCATTCGGGTGTGGAAACCATCTATCCGGACAACGAGTGACGTGTCGACATCCGTCTGTGCCCGGGTGCAGTCGGTATGAGTCGTGTCACCGAGGGGATACGGACTCGTCTGCGGTGCCGTCTGTCCGGTAAGAAGGATCCTTACACCCCTCATCCGGGGCTCAGGGCGCGTTGTGCGGCGCGCCCGCGCGGCTGCCAGACAGGGCGGCCGCGGGACCCGCCCACCGCTCCACACCAGGAGCGGCCCACCCTCAAATGAATGAAGACTTAAGGGGTCAACCCAATGGCAGCGGAGATCGTCAATCCTCGCAACGACAGCGCTACGGAAGGAGCTCCGGAGGAGCCCTTCGATCCTGTCTTCGCCCTTCACCGGGGCGGCAAGATGGCCGTGCAGGCCACCGTTCCCCTGAGGGACAAGGACGACCTGTCCCTCGCTTACACGCCCGGCGTCGCCAAGGTGTGCACCGCCATCGCGGAGCAGCCCGAGCTGGTCAACGACTACACCTGGAAGTCCCAGGTCGTCGCCGTCGTCACCGACGGCACCGCGGTGCTCGGCCTCGGCGACATCGGCCCGGAGGCATCCCTCCCGGTCATGGAGGGGAAGGCCATCCTCTTCAAGCAGTTCGGCGGCGTGGACGCGGTTCCGATCGCCCTCGCCACCACCGACACCGACGAGATCGTCGAGACCGTGGTCCGGCTCGCCCCGTCCTTCGGCGGCGTGAACCTGGAGGACATCTCGGCCCCGCGGTGCTTCGAGATCGAGCAGAAGCTCCAGGAGCGCCTCGACATCCCGGTCTTCCACGACGACCAGCACGGCACCGCGATCGTCACCCTCGCGGCCCTCCGCAACGCGGCGAAGCTGACCGGTCGGACCCTCGGCGACCTGCGCGGAGTCATCTCCGGCGCCGGCGCGGCCGGCGTGGCCATCGCCAAGTTCCTCCTGGAGGCCGGCCTCGGGGACGTCGCCGTCGCCGACCGCAAGGGGATCGTCAGCCGCGACCGCGACGACCTCACCGAGGTCAAGCGTGAGATCGCCGAGCTCACCAACAAGGCCGGCCTGAGCGGCTCCCTGGAGAGCGCCCTGGCCGGCGCGGACGTCTTCATCGGCGTCTCCGGCGGTACGGTGCCCGAAGCGGCCGTCGCCTCCATGGCGCCGAACGCCTTCGTGTTCGCCATGGCCAACCCGAACCCCGAGGTCCACCCCGACGTCGCCCACAAGTACGCGGCCGTCGTGGCGACCGGCCGTTCGGACTACCCCAACCAGATCAACAACGTCCTCGCGTTCCCCGGCATCTTCGCCGGCGCGCTCCAGGTCCGGGCCTCCCGGATCACCGAGGGCATGAAGATCGCCGCTGCCAACGCCATCGCGGACGTGGTCGGCGACCGGCTCGCCGCCGACTGCGTGATCCCGTCGCCCTTCGACGAGCGGGTCGCCCCGGCCGTGGCCACCGCGGTCGCCGCCGCCGCCCGCGCAGAGGGCGTCGCCCGCCGCTGACGCGCCTCCGGCACCCGAAGGGCCCCGGCCCCGGCCACCAGGCCGGGGC